>CAYPVZ010000323.1:0-4408 GCA_964414235.1 uncultured Rhodothermales bacterium
CCTCAAGACGGCTGTCGCCGCGCGCTTCGGCCGCCAGCGCGCCGACCTCGCGCAGTACCAGTGGCTTACGGTCGTCGTCGACCCGTTTCGGGAGAACCGGGTGTGCGTGGTCCCGGCACCGCGCGACGTGGCCGCCGGCGTCCGCGCCGAGCGGCTCTGAGGCGTCGGGTCGACGGAGCCTGGCCCGTCCGTCAGACGTTGGAGAGTGAACTCACAACGGACCGTCATGAAAGCCATCTGGAACGGAGCGACCCTCGCCGAGAGCGACGACACGGTGGTCGTCGAGGGCAACCACTACTTCCCGCCGACGTCGCTGAACCAGGCCTATTTCCGCGAGTCCGACCACACGACTGTCTGCCCATGGAAGGGGACCGCCGGCTATTTTGATCTCGTGGTCGACGGCGAGACGAACGCGAACGCGGCCTGGACCTACCCCGACCCGAAGGCCGCCGCGGCCGAGATCCGAGACCACGTGGCCTTCTGGAAGGGCGTGGATGTGCGACCGTGATGCACGGAGGATGATCGAGGCGTAATTTGGGCGGTCGCCGGAGTGCGGACACTCTCGATAGCCCCCGGATGCGCCCGATTCGTTTCGCCCTGCTCGTCGCAGGCACTGCTCTCTATTTCGCCACTCCAGCCGGCGCCCAAGACGTTCGCTATGAGCAGACCACCACGCTCGCGCTGAAGGGCGGGAGCGGGTCGGGGTACCGGTTGGATGAGAAGACCGAGGTCGAGATCGCGTTCATCTCCGAACGCTCGACTCGCAACCGTGCGGTCTCTGTCCTCAATGCGAGCTATGCCCCCCTGACCAGCTTTCATGGGTGGTGGAACGGGGAACGGATCGCCCGCGAGTTCATCCAGGAACGGACGCCGCAGCTGGCGGACGTCTTCATGTCGCCTGGCGAAGTCCGTGAGATGGTCGCGCCCGAGACCCCGAAACCTGGAGACGTTTTATCCTATCGATATGAGCGCTCGTTCGGCGACCTCGGCTATGCACCCGTGCTGACGGTCCCCGACCTGAGCCGGGTCGAGGCATTCGCCGTCATCGTAGAGCACCCGGTAGAACTGGTGGTCTCTTTCGACGTGTTCGCTCCGAGGGGGGAGGTGCCGTACGAGGTCGAGCGAGAGAGAGGCAAAACCACGCTTCGCTTCGGTGCCATCGAGCGGGCGGAGACGCTGCCGTTGTTCGGGCACCAGGGATACGCTGCCCAGGTACTGGTCCACGCTCGCCAGGGAGACGAGGATGTGCTCCCGATCACGCCAGAGGCCTTCGCCGGGTGGTACCGCAGCCTCACGGCCGGTGCGCGTCCGGACAGCCTCTCGCCGGCCCTTGTCGAACTGGCCGCCTCGCTTGAACGGGACACTGACGAGGCGACGGTCGCGGCGATCCACGACTATGTGCGCGGCACGGTCCGGTACGTCGCCGACGAACGGGCCGCGGGCGCCATCGTCCCGCGGGCGCCCGATCTCGTCGCTCAGCAGGGCTATGGCGACTGCAAGGACCGCGCGTTTCTGACGGCCGCGCTCGCCCGCCAACTTGGCCTCGACGTCGACGTCGTCCTGCTGTCGACGACGCCCGTGCCGGAGTTCGACGCCGCGCACGTTTCGCTTTATAACCACGTCATCGCGGCCTGGGACCGTCCGGACGGGGAGACCATCTACTTCGACCCGACGCACCGCCACGTTCCGTTCGGGGCCCTCCCGGAGAGCGACGTGAACGCGCGGGCCCTTCGCCTCACCTCCGAGGGCGCTGAGCCTGTCATCCTGCCGACGCCGGCCACAGCGCCGCTCTTCGACGTCACCATCCACGCGGATCTCGAGGCACTCGACGCCGCCCAGGCCGAGGTGACGGTTCGCGGCGAGTTCTACGGAGCCGTCCGGGAAGCCGTCGATTCAGGCCGGGGCGTCGACGTCGAGAACGTGCTCTCGGCTCTCTCCGCGCTTTCGCTCTACAAGCTCCGCCTGCAGCATTTCGAGCCGGTCGAGGTTGCAGGCGACTCCGCCCGATTTACGGCCGTGGCGGACCTCAGCGAGCTCGTCGTCTCCTCTCCGACGCGGCGCTACCTCCCGAAGACGCCGTTCCGCGCCGTCCCTGCCGAGCTGGCGGAGCGCGCCGACGACCCGCTCCCGATCTGGACGGATCTCCGCCCCGACGTGCGCCTCGTCCTCGACCTGGACCCGGGCTCCCTCCATGCGGCGCCGGACTCGCTCGCTCTCGATGGCGGTAACGCGGCCACCTACCACGCCACCCTCACGCCCGACGGCGACCGCGTCCGCGTCGTCTACCGCTTCCGCCAGTCCGCCCGCCGGTTCGACGGGGCGGACCGAGACGCTTACCTCCATCTCGGGCTCGCCTACCTCGGCGCCCGCCGCGACATGTTCGTGCTCCGCCCTGCGGAGCTCGGCACCCCTTGACCCGATTCTCGTGCCTCGCCTCTCTCTCGCCCTTTTCGTTCTCGTCGGCCTCACCGGCTGCATGGCGTCCGGCTCGCTGGGCCGGAGCGGCTACACCGCTGCGCCCGTATTTCAGGGCGCGCTGCCCGCCCCGGCCTCCGCCGACGTCGATGCGCTCGCCGAGCGCTATGATCAGGACGATGCCGTCTACCACCGACTGTTCGTCACCGACGAGCACGTGTTCTCGCCGGGCCGCGGCCAGTGGGAATATGTCGAGGACCGGGTCTCGCAGTACGTCGTGCTCAACCCCGAGACCGAGTGGGTCTCGACGACGTCGGTCCGTGTCAGGGGGGACGACCTGCTGGAGGGCTTCGTCGCGCGTGTCCGCCAGCCCGACGGGGCCGAGCGATTCTACACGGCGGCCGACCTCGTCCGGGAGGTCGACGACGACGACACGATCTACAAACTCGTCTTCCCCGAGGTGGTGCGCGGCACCGAGATCACGGAGCACTATCGGACCACGCGAAAGGCCGGCGAGGGATCGGCGCCGCCGTTGACGGAGGACTACGCGCTCCAGTACCCGGCGCCCATCGACACCCTGCGGGTTCGCTACATCGCCCCCCAGGAGTGGGGGCTGCAAGTCAAGCAGGTGCGTCCCGGCGTCGTGCCCGGTTTCGACTCGACGGTCGATCCTGCGACCCGCCAGCGGGTCATCGTCTACGAACGGACCGACGTGCCGGCCTATCGCGACGAGCCGTTCTCGCCCTACTTCCGCGAGACGGCCGACTACGCCGACATGATGGTGACCGGCATCGACATCGGGATGTCCCGCTACGACCCGCCCCACACGTGGAGCGCCCTCGGCGAACAGTTCTCGCGGTATGCCTACCACAAGGGCGGCTTTCTGTCCTCGCCCGTCCGCTCTGCCGTCCGCCAGGCCGAGGTCGACCGGGCGGCGGCGGACTCCGTCAAGCTGGCGCAGATCGTCGGGTGGGTGCAAGAGGCCGTCGAACTCGGTGCGCCGAGCCGGGACGACCTCACGCATGTCGTCAGTGAAAAGAAGGGTGACCCGTTGCTGATCTGCGGACTCACACAGGCCATGCTCGACGAAGTCGGCATCGATTCCGAGTTCCTCCTGATCCACCCCGTCAGCGCCGGCTACTTCGACGAGTCGTACGTCTCGGCCAGCCAGGTCCCGATCCCAGCCGTCGGGGCGACGGTCGACGGGCGTCGCTACGTCGTGTTTCCTTTCCTGGAAGGACTGCCGGTCACCTACATCCCGCCCCAGTTCCAGGGGGCCCGCGCCGTCCGCATCACGGCCGACGGGTTCGGCGGGTTCGTCGAGCTTCCGACGCGAGACAGCGAGGCCTACGCCGTCGACGAGGCCTACGATGTCGAGATCGACGAAGAGGGCGTCGTGCACGTCGAGGAGACGAAGACGCTGCGTGGGATCGCGGCCTATGCGCTCCGTTCGCGGTTTTCCGACCTCGACGAGGATGAGCGCGAGGACGAGATTCGCGATCTGCTGACCTACACCGAGGGCGAGGTCGGCGACCTGAGCTACGAACTGGTCCGCCAGGACGACTATGGAACGCCCTTCGAGATCCGAATCCGCTACACCATCGACCACCTCGTGACGATCACGCCCGAAGAGGTCCTGTTCCAGACGGGCGGTCTCCTGTCGCCGGCGTCGCTGGGTGCCTTCAGCGTCGACACGCGCGAGCGGACGCTCCCGATCCGGATCTACTACGACCAGATCACCAACAAGACGATTCGGGTGTCGTACCCCGAAGCGTGGTCGCTCACGACGGAGCTGGAGGATGTCGAGGTCTCGAACCGGTTCGGGCAGGTTACGGGCCAGTACACGCGCGCCCCGGGCTCGATTACGGCCGGCCAGCGGATCTACCTGCGCGAGTCGGAGGCGCCAAAGACAGCCTTCTCCGACCTCCTCCGGCTGACCGGTAGCCAGTCCGGTCTGTACGTGCCGACGCTCGTGTTCGGGGTGGAGTAGCTT
>CAYPVZ010000324.1:0-4385 GCA_964414235.1 uncultured Rhodothermales bacterium
GCCCGACGGCGCGCGCGTGCCCTACGAGATCGCGACGCGGCGGCTCCAGGAGGGCCGCACGTTCGTCGCCATCGCCCGCGACGTGGCCGAGCGGCGCGACTACGAGCACGGCCTGCTGACGGCCATCGCGGCGGCCGAGGAGGCCCGCGTGCAGGCCGAAGAGGCCGCCCGGCTCAAGTCGTCCATCCTGGCCAACATGAGCCACGAGATCCGGACGCCGCTGACGGCCATCCTCGGCTTCGCCGACATCCTGCGCGAGGAGGTCCCGGAGGACCTCTTCGACTATGCCGACACGATCCGCAGCGGCGGCCAGCGCCTGCTCGACACGCTCAACGACATCCTCGACTTCGCCCGGCTCGACGCCGAGCAGGCGACGCTCGTGCCCGAGCCCATCGACGTGCCCGTCGTCGTGCGCGAGGCCGTCGCGCTGCTGGCGCCGCTGGCGCGCAAGAAGGGGATCGGGCTCCACCTCCAGTCGTCGGCCGCCGCCATCGCGGCCCGGCACTCGCCGTCGGCGCTGGGGCGCGTCGTGACGAACCTCGTCGGCAACGCCATCAAGTTCACCGAGCGCGGCGAGGTGCGCGTGTCGATCCACGGGGCGCCGGAGTTCTTCGCCGTCCGCGTGCAGGACACCGGCGTCGGCATCTCGGAGACGTTCCTGCCGGAGCTCTTCGAGGCGTTCAAGCAGGAGTCCGACGGGCACGGGCGCAACTTCGAGGGCACCGGCCTCGGGCTGGCCATCACCAAGCGGCTCGTCGACGCGATGGGCGGCGAGATCCGGGTGTGGAGCCAGAAGGGCGAGGGGACGCTGTTCGAGGTGGCCCTCCCGAGCGAGGCGCCCGTCCGCGAGGTCCCGCCCGAGCCGGAGCCGGCCTACGCCGACTTCATGCCGCCCCTCGGCGACGCGGCCGGCGACGGCACCGGCGCCGAGGCTCCTGACCTCGCCGGGACGCCCTCGTAGCCACTGGCGACGCGCGCCGCCAGCGGGACGGTGAGGGGACGATGCGGGTCCGGGAGACAACAACCCGGCATCGGGAGCGGGCGATGCGGGGCCGTGAGAGGCCTGTGAGGCGTCGGGAGCGGGTAGAAATGACCCGTGAGCCTGACATGATGTCCGGTGAGATGGCACTGCGGCGTCGGGAGACAGCCATGCGGGGCCGTGAGATCGCAATGCGACGTCGGGAGCCTGACATGATGTCCGGTGAGATGACGACAAGGGCTCGGGAGATGGGACCCAAGACCAACGGCTCCCTGACTCTCTGGAGAGAGGAAGGCCGACGGCGGCCGAGCGTTACCCTGGCGGTGTGCAGGCCCTCCATCGGGCTTCAGCAGTGTCCTTTCCCACGACAGGCCACGTGCAAATGGGAGGCGAGAAGACGAGCAGCTTCTGGCCCACACGTCACGCAAGTCCGCCCCGAGCGATTTTCCCCCGCCGTATCAGGGGGACCATTCTCCCTTCTCCCTCCCATGGAAACGGCAGATTTCATCCGCGCCCTCGCCGCCGCGCTCTCCACCAACGACAGGACCATGTCGATGCGCGAGGTCGCCAGCCTGCTGAACAAGGTCGGCTATCGCACGACCTACAGAGCCCCCTACCAGGGGAAGCGAGGCACGTTTCGCCTCATCAAGACCATCGTTGACCGTGTCCGTGCGGACGATCCGGAGGAAGCCCAACGGATCGCGGAGTGCTTTACGAACGACGACGGCACGCTGGCCTTCCGGCGCTAAGAACGTGAGCCGCGAGAACCGTCACGCCGCGACCGGCTCGCCCATCGCCGTCGGGATGGCCGACTCGTAGGGCTGGCGGAGCGCCTCGACGGGCACCGAGGCCACACACGTCGCGCCGACCGAGATCGCCAGCGGCCCGTCCGAGACGGTCCCGATGGCCGTCGCCTGCGCGCCGTGCTCGGCGGCGAGCTGGCGGACGGCCTCGGCGTCGTCGGGGGCCACCGACAGGACGACGCGGCTCTGGGCCTCGCCGAAGAGGACGGCGTCCAGGCGCGCCGCGCCCTCGGGGAGCACCACGTCGGCGCCGAGGCCGGAGAAGACGGCGCTCTCGGCGAGGCAAACCGCCAGCCCGCCGTCGGAGACGTCGTGGGCCGAGCGGACGAGGCCGGCGCGGATGGCGGCGAGGACCGCGGCCTGGATGGCCGTCTCCTCGTCGAGGTCGAGGTGCGGCGCGTCGCCCGTGGTCTGGCCGTGGACGTGGCTCAGGTACTCGCTCGCCTCGATGCCGCCGGTGTGCCACCAGCCCGCCGGAGAGACCAGCAGCAGCACGTCGCCCGGCGCGGCGAAGGCGGCCGTCGTCGTGTGTGCGGCGACGTCCTCGACCAGCCCGACCATGCCGATGGTGGGCGTCGGGAAGACGGCGCCGTCGGGGTTCTCGTTGTAAAAGCTCACGTTGCCGCCCGTCACCGGCGTGCCGAGCGCGCGGCAGGCGTCGCCCATCCCGCCGACGGCTTCGGTGAACTGCCAGTAGACCTCGGGCTTGTACGGGTTGCCGAAGTTGAGGCAGTTCGTGACGGCGAGCGGCTGGCCGCCGGCGCAGACCACATTGCGCGCGGCCTCGGCGACGGCGATGCGCCCGCCGCGGCGCGGGTTGAGGTAGACGTAGCGCCCGTTGCAATCGGTCTTCATCGCCAGCCCGCGCTCGGGGCCGCCAGCGGCCCCGGTGCCCTTCAGGCGGACGACCGCTGCGTCCGTCGGGCCCGGCCCGGAGACCGTGTTCGTGCGGACGTGCGTGTCGTACTGCTCGAACACCCACCGCTTCGAGGCGACGTTCGGCGAGCCCATCAGGTCCACCAGCGCCCCGCTGGCGGTCTCGCCCGACAGGTCCGAGATCGCGTCGAGGTCGGCCGTCTGCGTCGCGTCGAGATAGGCCGGGCGCTGCGTCTCGCGGTGGTAGACCGGCGCGCCGCCGCCGAGGACGAGCGACTCGGCCGGGATGTCGACCACGAGGTCGCCGTGCCAGTAGACGCGGACGCGCTCGGTGTCGGTGACGACGCCGATCTGGACCGCGTGGAGGTCCCACTTCTCGAAGACGGCCTCGACCTCGGCCTCGCGGCCCTTCTCGACCACGACGAGCATCCGCTCCTGGCTTTCCGAGAGCAAGATCTCGTACGGCGTCATGCCGCCCTCGCGCTGCGGCGTCTTTTCGAGTTGGAGGTCCATCCCGACGCCGCCCTTCTCGCTCATCTCAGACGACGAGCACGTGATGCCGGCCGCGCCCATGTCCTGCATCCCGACGACGGCGCCCGTCTTGATGGCCTCCAGCGACGCTTCCAGGAGCAGCTTCTCCGTGAACGGGTCGCCCACCTGGACGCTCGGCCGCTTCGCCTCGCTCGCCTCCGAGATCTCCTCGCTCGCGAACGTGGCGCCGTGGATCCCGTCGCGGCCGGTCGACGACCCGACGATGAACACCGGGTTGCCCACACCCGCCGCCGTCGCGCTGACCGTCTCGCCCACCTTGACGATGCCGACCGACATGGCGTTGACGAGCGGGTTGCCCTCGTAGGCCGGGTCGAAGACGACCTCGCCGGCGACCGTCGGCACGCCGAACGAGTTGCCGTAGCCGCCGATGCCGCGCACGACGCCGTCGAACAGGAACCGGACGCGCGGGTTGTCGAGCGACCCGAAGCGGAGGCTGTTGAGGCTGGCGATGGGCCGGGCGCCCATCGTAAAGATGTCGCGCTGAATGCCGCCGACGCCCGTCGCCGCGCCCTGGTACGGCTCGACGGCCGACGGGTGGTTGTGGCTCTCGATCTTGAAGGCCACCGCCAGCCCGTCGCCGATGTCGACGAGGCCGGCGTTCTCGTCGCCGGCCGCGGCCAGCAGGTTCTCGCCGTCGCGCGGGAGCGTCTTGAGCAGCGCGATGGAGTTCTTGTACGAGCAGTGCTCGGACCACATCACGGAGTAGACGCCGAGCTCGGTGTAGGTCGGCGTGCGGCCCAGGACCTCGCGGATGCGGGCGTACTCGTCGTCGGTGAGGCCGTGCTCGCGGGCGAGGTCGAGGGTGACCTCGGGGTCGGCGGGGAGGGCGGCGGGCGTCATCGGCGCGGACTCGGGCGGGGGTGCCGCAAGGTACCGGCGGCGGCGGCGGCCGGCCCACCCACGATGCTCTTCGCGGAGACTCCCGGAGCGCCTCCCATCCCCCCGAACCATGACCGCTCATTCGTACCAGCCGATAGGGCACCTCGATCACCCCGGACACTATCGAGCTTGCTCACACATAGATTAGCAAGGGCCCCACGATCTCCTGCCTTGACTCGCTTGCTCCTCTCCTTCGCGCTGGCGGCGCTCGCCAGCGGGCCGGCCGCCGCCCAGTTCTCGGCGCCGACCGACCCGTGCCCGGTCGGCACCGGCGAGGCCCGACTCCGAGCGGGAGC
>CAYPVZ010000325.1:0-4379 GCA_964414235.1 uncultured Rhodothermales bacterium
GCGATCAACTCATTGCCCAAGCACGTGGTGTCGACGACGTTCGACGAGGCCGACCCCGACTCGGCCGCCGTGCTCCACCGCGAGCACGTGGCCCTCGCGCGCCGGGTCTACGGCGACGGACCCAGCCTCATCCTGCCGCTCAACAACCTCGGGTTCTTTTTCCAGTACCACCGGGGCGAGCTCGACCTGGCGAGTCCTCCCCTCGAAGAGGCCGTCGCGATCGGCCGGCGCGCGCGCGGCATGGTGCCCGAAGACGAGGAGGAGTGGGCCACGGCCCTGGGCAACCTGGCCGACGTCCGGGAAGACCAGGACCGGCTCGGGGAGGCGTGGGCCCTCCGGGTCGAGGCGCTCGGCGTCCTCCGCCGGCTCCACGGCCCCGATGCGCTGAACACGGTCCACGCGCTCGCCGAGCTGGGCAACCTCGCCGACAACCGCGGCGACCTCGACACGGCGATCCGCTACATGGCCGAGGCCCAGCGCGTCCTCGACGCCCGGCTGGCGCCCGACCACGCCTCCGTCCTGGCCAACCTCAACAACCTCGCCTCGGGCCTCCAGGGCGCCGCCCGCGTCGACGAGGCCGAGGCGATCTACCGAGACCTGCTCGCCCGGGGCCGGCAGAAGTACGGCGACGACCACGCCGAGCTGGCCGGCTGGACCAACAACCTCGCGGTCCTGCTCAGCCAGTCCGACCGCAAGGCGGAGGCCCGGCCGCTCTACGAGGAGGCGCTGCGGATGTACCGCGCCGTGCTCCCGGAGGGCCACTACCTGCCCGCGTTCGTCCAGCTCTCGATCGCGAACGACGACCTCGCCCTCGGCCGGGCCGCCGAGGCGGAGGCGGCCAGCCGCGAGGCCCGCGCGCTCCTGCTCCAGACGTTCCCGCCCGAGCACATGGCCGTCGCCATCGCCGACCAGCGGATCGGACGGGCGCTCGCCTACCGGAGGCGCTACGCGGAGGCCGAGCCGTACCTCGTCCGGGCCTACCGGAATCTGACGGCCCGCGACCTCGTCGAGGAGGACCGCCACACGCGGGAGACCCGCGACGTGCTCGTGGCTCTCTACCGCGCGACCGGCCGTCGCGCCGAGGCCGACGCGCTCCGTGCCGAGGGCCCGCCCGCCGACGCGTGACCCCGGCGGTGTGATGGAGCGCGGCGGGCGATCTCGTGAGGAGGGAAACTCCTCCGCACCGCCATGCCGTCGGTCCTCGGCCCCGTCCTCGCCCTGCTCCTCGTCACGCTCCCGGGCGCGGGCCGTCCGCCCGACGTGGCGCTCGACGCATCGCGCGCCGCGCCCGGCACGCACGTCGGGTTCGCCCGTCTGCCGGCGATCACCGACACGCTCCGCGGGGAGGTCCGGGCGGCCGGGCTGGCGCCGTTCCCGGCGTTCACCGACTCGACGGCCGACGGCCGGGCGTCCGTCGTGGTCCCGCTCCACCCCGACGTGCTGACGGGCGGCGACGTGGCGCTGGCGGTCTTCGACGGCACGCGCCTGCTGGGCGTCGTCGAGCCGTTCCGCATCGGCGCGCTGCCGCGCGCGCCGGGCACGCTCGACCGGACGGCGGCGGCGCAGCGCGGGGCCGTCGAGGCGCACGCCGCCCTCTACGGCCTCGGCGCCGACGCGCTCCGCCAGCCCGACGCCGACCTACCGGTCCAGCTCTGGCCCGCCGCGATCGCGCTGGGCGCCCTCGACAGTCTCGGTGCTCGCGTCGCCGCCCTCGACCCGGCCGAGCGTGAGGTCGCCGACGCGCTGGCGGCGGCTCTCGGCCTGGACGAGACGTTGGCGGCACACGCGGCGACGCTCGGCTCGTTCGTGCCTGATGGCCCGGTCCGGAGCGTCCCCGAGGCGGGCGGAGCTAGCGGCACCGGCGGGGGTGCACCGCGTGGCCCATCGGCGCCCAGGGCTCCGTTCGACCCGAGCCTCAACAAGGTGAACATCAGAGACACGGACGACCTCAGCGACTGGATGCAGCGGGCCGAGTCGCAGCGCAAGATCGCCGAGAGCCTGGTCGTCAAGGCCGTGGGCGACCTGAACGGGCTGGTCGGGACGATCCCGATTCCCCAGGTCCAGGTCGCGACGCTTGTGGTCGGGTCCGTGCTGTTCCTGGCGGTCGAGGAGGCGGCCATCGAGGCGGCCATCCTGCCGTCGTCGCTCGTGTCACCGTCGGCGGCCTTCACCAAGACGGCGTTCGACGAGGACGACGGCGAGCCCGGTTCGTGGCAGCAGTTCGAGGTCAGCGCGCGGAGCCGGAGCTGGAACGTGGCCGAGTCACTGGCGAAGCTGCTGCTGGAGGGCGCACTGGCGACGCGCTCCATCGGCACGATGTCGTCGTCGCGCGGCGGGCTGGCGGACGCGCTCCAGGGCATGGCCGACATGGTCCAAACGACGTGGGCCAAGAACCGGCTGGCCGAGATCGCGCGCGACGCCGGAGCGGGCGCGGTCGTCGGCCCGTTCACCTGGGGCCCGTTTCCGATTTCCGACCCCCGGTACTCGACCGCCCTCCCGCCCATCGGCTCGGACGTGGTCGTGGTCGACACCTCAGCCCACACGTACACGCCCGTCGGTGTCGGGCAGGCGGTGATCCAGCTCCGGCCGCGCGGCGACGCCTTCCCGCCCGCCTCGAACGCCCGGGCGGCGCGGTTCAACCAGACCGTCGAGGTTCGCGCGATGCGGGTGTGGCTCGATCCGGGGATGTACACCGGCGAGCCGGGCGAGATCGTCTCGATCACGGCCCACGTCGACAATGCCCTCGACCCGAGCGTGACGTGGAGCGGCGCGACGTCCACCGGTCCGACCACGGCCCAGGTCGTCCTTCCAGAGCACGAGGAGACGATCTACGTGACCGCCACCAGCGCGGCGACGGGCGGCGCCCGAAACGCCCCCGATGCTCCCGAGCGCTCGGCGCTGGGCGGGTACACGGGACGCGAGGAGGAGGAGGTGGTGGACGACATCCCGCTGTGCCTCGCCGAGCACATCCAGTCGTGCATGGCGTGGAGTCTCGACATCCAGGGCGTGGGGCACGTCGCGGGCGACCGGGCCATGGCCCACGTATCGACGCCGGCGGCCCGGGCGATCCAGCGCGCCGCGTCGGACTGGTCGTTCACGGCCATCCGCTCCTCCGACCTCGGCGCGCTGGCAGACGCCGCCAGCGGGGAGGTGGCCGTCGTCCAGAGCGGCACCCCGATGCTGGGCGCGGTCGTGGTCAGTGCGGTGCAGGTGTCCAGGGAGGCGCTGCGCGGGGTCCGGGGCGGCTACGGCGACGGGACGAACGTCCGCGTGGAAGAGCAGGCCGGGGATCTCCTGGTCGAGGTCGCCTTCCAGATCCCGTTCGACGGTGGCTGGGCGCGCCTCGGGACCGGCGACGGGACACCCGAGGGCAGCGACGTGGTCAACGTGGCTGGTCCGGCGCGGCTGGTGGTCCGCGACGAGGGCACGCACGTCATGGCGGGCTTCATCGTCGGCCACGTCGTGGTGAGTTCCGCCACGGGGGCAGGCGCGGGGAGCGTCGGCACGATGCACGGCTTCCGCCTCTCGTTCGTCGCGCCCAAGCCGACGATGGCCGGGGCCTTCGGCTTCATGACGGCCGAGCGCTGGGACCCGTACGCCGAGGACGACGCCATGGGGATCACCAGCGGGCTGGAGCGGGCGCTCGACATGGACATCCTGTCGGAGGAGCAGGCCGAGCAGGTCCGCGAGATGATGCGCCAGGGACGCGTGCCGGTCGGCAACCAGTGATGGAGCCGGGCCCCGGACTGCGTGGGAAGGACACACTCCTCCTCCGCCCATGCGCCGCCTCGCCCTCCTCCTCCCGCTCCTCGTCCTCGCCGCCTGTGACTCTGGCGGCGAGGAGGCCCCGGCCCTCGACGGCCTCTACGTCTCCAGCACCACCGACGCCAGCGTCGGCCTGACCATCACCGTCACGCTCGACCTCGCGACGTCGGGCGGGGCATTCACGCTCGGCCCGCGCTCGCGCTACCGCATCGAGGGCGAGGGTGGCGCCGACGAGGGCACGCTCACCGGCTCGGGGACCTACACGGGCACCACGCTCACGCTCCGTACCGACGCCCTCGACCTTGACAGCGGGTTCGGCCTCGACGCGTCCACGTTCACCGGCACCGCCAGCGCCGACGGGGCCGTGCTCACGCTGACCGTCGAGGACGAGACGCTGACTTTCCGGCGGTAGCCGGGCCTAAGTTCCGGGAGACGCCGCTCCCGGACCGTGCCCTCGGACCTGCCCTCTCCGCCCGACGACGTCGAGCGCCTGCTCGCGGCGCTCCGAGCCGGCGACGACGGCGCGCTTGACCGGCTCGTGCCCGTCGTCTACGACGAGCTGCGGCGGCTCGCGCGGGCCGTCCTCCCTTGGCCCAGGCTTCGCACTTGAGCTC
>CAYPVZ010000326.1:0-4339 GCA_964414235.1 uncultured Rhodothermales bacterium
AGGACGTCGGCGAGGGGATCAAGACGGCCAGCGTCGTCGACCCGTTCGGCAACGTGCTCGGGGTCATCGAGAACCCGCACGTCCGGCTGCCGGGCGCGGCCTGAGCCTCAGGCCGAGCCGCCGAGCCACGGCACCTCGGCGGCCATCGCCTCGTAGCGCCGGCTCCCGAGGACCTGCGCGACCACGCGGGCCCGGTCCTTGACCTCCTCGCAGTCGAGCGCCGACGGCATCGCCGCCTCGCAGGACGCCGCGATGGCCTCCGCCTCGCGCCGGAGCACGGCGCGCGCGGCCTGGCTCTCGGTGGGCCCGGCGACCTCGCCGATCACCTTGAGCGCGTGCAGCGCCGCGTTGCGGTCGGCCGAGACGTAGGGCCGGAGCTGGCCGAAGACGCCCGAGACGAGGTCCGCGTAGGTCGTCGGGCGGGCGACCAGGCGGAGCGTGCCGTCCTCCGAGAACCGGGCCTCGGAAGGAAAGTCGCGGCCGGCCATCTTCTTGAGCGCGGCGCCGAGCCAGTCGAGGCAGCTCATGGCCGTGAACGGGTCGTTGACGCCCGGCGAGAGGGCCCGAGCGGCGATCTCGACCAGCTCGTTGATGAGGAAGCGGACGTCCTGGAGCGGCGTCCGGCTGCGCCCGAGCACGAACGAGCCGCGCAGCTGGCGGCGGATGTCGTCGTCGGCGTCGCCGTGGACGAGCGCGAACGCCTCGCCCTCGCTGACGAAGTCGCCGGGGCGGGCGCGGAGGCGCAGCACGAGGCCGTGTGCCTCCGCCACGTCGAACAGCGCCCGGGCGTCGAGGCTCTGGACGTAGCCCGTGCCGTGGGCCTCGACGCGCGTGGCGCCGTCGAAGAAGTCCGCCGGGAGGTCGGCCTGCCCGTTCGCGTGCATCGCGCGGGCCGCCCCCTGCGCCCGGGCGAGCGGCTCGGGGAACGTCTGGTCCACGCGCGCCGCCAGCTCGCGGCCGATGCCGGCGATCACGTTCGAGACGTGGATCGAGTCCGGCACGTGGTGGATGAAGTAGATCAGTACCGCGATCGACGCCAGCGCGAGGACGAGCCCGACGAGGATCGCGATGTGGGGCACGAAGGCGCCCGCGAGGTCGCCCGAGGGGTTCGCGCCGCCCGACCCCTCGTCGGCCGTCCGGATGGTCCGGAGCACCAGGAGGCCGTAGAGGAACGTCGCGATGAAGGTGCCGAGCGTGACCTGGTTGCCGGTGTCCCGCATGAAGTTGGACAGCAGCCGCGGGCCGTACTGGCCGCTCGCGTAGACCACGCTCGCGATGGTGATCGAGAACGTGACGCCGGCCACGCCGATCATGGAGCCGGCCACGGTCGAGAGCAGCGTTCGCGCGCCCTCGGGCTTGTTGGCGTAAAGCCAGCTCACGCCGTCGATCCAGTCGGGCCCCACGCGCCCGTCGGCGACGGTCGTGACGACCGACAGGACGATGGCGCCGACGGCCATCAGGCTGGGGATGAACCAGTAGGACGAGCGGAGGGTGTCCCAGAAGTCGAGGAGGTGGGCGCGCACGGGACTGGCGAGGGGGGCCGGTGGGACCGCCCGGCGCCGGCCCGGGGTTCCGCCGCGCGGGCCCGGAAAGGCGGCAGGGCGCGCGTGTATGTTTCCCGTTCCGATCCGTCCGCCGAGGATCGGTCGACCGTCGTTCCTGTGGCCGGTCTGGCCTACGGGCCGGGTCTCACACACGCTCGCTCATGCGCCTCGTCCTCCTCTCCCTGGCCGTCCTCGGGACGGCGCTCGCCGCGTTCGCCCAGGACGTCGCCATCGACACCGCGGCTGTCGTTCCAGACGACGAGCATCTCGCGCAGATCATGGAGGCCGGGCAACTGGCCGGTGAGATCCAGGCGTGCGAGCTCGACTGGCAGTCGTACTACCTCGCGTACATGCAGGCGGAGCGCCAGCGGGCGACGAACGAGGGGCGGGACCCGGACAGCGAGGAGTATCAGCAGCGGATCGCCTTCATCGGGGTGTTCTTCGGTGCGACACAGGGGCGAGCGCGCCAGCAGTTCCAGGACCGGCCGTGCCCAGACGATCACCTGCCCGAGCTGGCGGAGCGGGCCCATGGCATTCTGGACGCGGCGCAGGCGCGGGCAGAAGGCGCACGGGACGACGGGTGACGGCGGCCTGCCTCCGTCACCCGTGCAGCCCTGACGCTTCTACTTCGGATGACACGACCGGCTCGTTCCCGCCCGCTGTGATGCCGAGCACCGCGGCATGAACTCGATGCGCTCGCCACGTTCCGTCGCTCCCGATGCCAGCCGCCAGCCCCACGGGCGGGCCTACCTCGCGGCCGTCGCCGCGCTCTTCGCGCTGGCGTGGGCGCTCGGCGCCGCCTACGGGCCCTACCTCCATACCGACGCCCTGGAGTACCTCTACCAGGCCGAGAACCTGGAGCAGGGCCGGCCGCCCTTCGCCGGGCCGTGGGAGGCGACGCCCCGGGACACGACCTCGTTCACCCGCCGCCCGCCGGGCTACGCCGCCGTCCTGGTCGCCCTCCGTCTCGTGAGCGCGAGCGGCCTGTGGCTGGCCGCCGTCCAGTCCGCCCTCGGGGTGGCGACGTGGGGCATGGTCTGGTGGATGCTCGCGTGTCTCGGAGCGCCGCGCCGCGCCGGGCCGCTCCTCGCGGGCCTGCTGGCGACGCCGGCCACGCTCATCTACGCCCAGATGGCGATGGCCGACACGCTCTTCACGGCCCTGTTTACGCTAGCCGCGTGGCGGTTCGTCGCGTTCGTCGGCGACGGGCGGACCCGGGACCTCGCCGTCGTCCACGGCGCGCTGGCGGCGGCGCTGTGGGTGAAGCCCGTCGTGCTCTACCTCTGGCCGTTCACGCTCGGGCTCACGGCGTGGGCGCTCTGGCGGAAGGGGCGGCGGGGCCTCGCCCTGTGGCCCGCCGCGCTGGCCGGGCTCGTCCCGCTGGCGGCGCGCGCCGGCGCGCTGCTCAAAGCGACGTGGACCGGCCGGGCCGAGGTGTCGAGCATGCCGGTCCACAACCACGTCCACCAGAAAGCGCAGCGGACGCTGAGGCGCACCGGCTGGCCCGAGCCCCCCGCCCGCGCCGAGGCCGAGGCCGCCCGCATCCCCGACTACGACGCCCGCCAGCGCCAGCGCCAGGCCTGGGCCACCGGCGTCATCCGCGACCGCCTCCCGGCCTACCTCGCCATCCACACCGAGGGCATGGCCGCGACGGTCCTCGACCCGGGCCGCTTCGACCTCGCCGTCTTCCTCGACCTCGACGCCTCCGACGGCGGAGGCATGACGGCTGCCAGCCGACGCGGCGTGCCGGGCGTGCTCGACGTGCTCCGCCGCCAGCCGCCTGTTCTGCTCGCCGTCCTCGTCCTTCTCCTCGTCCTCAACGCGGCCGTCGCCGTCGCCTTCGTGGCCTGGGTATTCTGGGGGACCGTCCCGGTCGAGGTCCGCGTGATGGCGCTCGGGCTCGTCGGCTACGTCGTGGCGGTGACCGGGCCCGTCGGCTCGGCGCGCTACCGGATGGCCGTCGCCCCGCTCCTCGCCCTCGCCCTGCCCTGGGCCTGGGACGCCCTCCGCTCCCGTTTCCCGATCCGTGCCCGACGCTCCTGACCGCCCGACCGCCGTCCTCATCGGTGCAGGCCCGGCCGGGCTGACGGCGGCCTTCGAGCTGGCGACGCGCACCGACCTCCGCGTGGTCGTCCTGGAGGCGACCGACGCGCTCGGCGGCCTCAGCCAGACCGTCGTCCACCACGGCAACCGGATCGACATCGGCGGCCACCGCTTCTTTTCGAAGTCCGACCGCGTCGTCGACTGGTGGCTCGACATGCTCCCGGCCGAGGCGGGCGGGGTCGAGACGGTCAGCTACCAGAACAAGCACCGCGAGGTGGCCCTCCCGACGGCCGACCTCAGCGACGACGACGCGGCCTTCATGGTCCGCCCCCGGACCTCGCGCATCTACTTCGCCGGCCAGTTCTTCGACTACCCGATCACGCTCTCGCCGACGACGCTCCGCAAGCTCGGCCTGCGCCGGACGGCCCGCATCGGCGCGTCCTACCTCCGCGCCCGGCTGGCGCCCATCCGCGACGAGCGGACGCTGGAGGACTTCTTCGTCAACCGCTTCGGGCGCGAGCTCTACGAGACGTTCTTCCGGGAGTACACCGAAAAAGTCTGGGGCGTCCCGTGCACCGAGATCCCGCCCGAGTGGGGCGCCCAGCGCGTCAAGGGGCTCTCGGTCAGCCGCGCCATCGGCCATTTCGTAAAGGGCCTGCTCCCGAAGCGGACCGACGTTCGCCAGAAGGGGACCGAGACGAGCCTCATCGAGCGCTTCCTGTACCCGCGCCGCGGGCCGGGCGAGATGTGGG
>CAYPVZ010000327.1:0-4338 GCA_964414235.1 uncultured Rhodothermales bacterium
GCACCGGACGCTGCGGGCGGTCTACTTCCCGGAGGCCGCGGCCCGCGAGGAGACCGAGGCCATCGCGCGGCCTGTCGCCACGCGCGAGATGGGCGGGGCAGGCTACCACGCCAGCCCGGCGATCTCGCCGCAGGGCGACCGCGTGGCCTACGTCGCCACCGCGGACGGCCTTTTCGACGTCTATGTCGCGTCGACGGCCGGCCGCGAACCGCCGCGCAAGCTCATCGACGGCCAGGACAACACGCAGTTCGAGAGCCTCCGCATCCTGACGCCCGGCCTGACGTGGAGCCCCGACGGCCGCCGGCTGGCGGTCGCCGTCACCAGCGGCCCGGGCGACGCCATCGTGCTCGTCAACGTCGCCAACGGCGCCACCGAGGAGATCCGGCCCGCCGGCGTCGACGCCATCCAGTCGGTGGCCTGGAGCCCGGACGGCACGCGCCTCGCCTTCGAGGCGACGGCCGGCGCCAGCTCGGACCTCTACCTGTTCGACCTCGGCACGCGCGCCATCCACAACCTCACGCGTGACCTCTATTCGGACCACGCGCCCGCCTGGAGCCCAGACGGCCGCAGCCTCGTCTTCCACTCCGACCGCGGCGACGCTGTCGTGCCGGGCCTCGCGACGGCGCGTGCCGCCTTTACGGGCACGTTCGACTCGCGCCGCCTGGGCCGCGGTCCGTACGACCTCTACCGGCTCGATCTCGACGCGCCCGAGCGGCTCGTCCGCCTCACCGACGACGCGATCTGGGACGAGACCGATGCCAAGCTGGCGACTTCGCCCGACGGCGGCGTGCGGATGCTCTTCGTGAGCGACCGCAACGGCATCCCCAACCTCTACGCGAAGGACCTCGCCACCGGCACCGAGCGCCCGCTGACCGACCTCCAGACGGGCATCCTCGACGTCTCGCTCTCGGCCGACGGCAGCCGCGCCGTCTTCCTCGCCCTCGACGAGGGCACGCCGAGCGTGTTCGTCCGCCGCGACCCGTTCGGCCGCGACGACCGGCCCGCCGTGCTCACGCCGACCGTCTGGGCACAGCGGCGGACCGGCGAGGCCCAGCCCGCCCCGGCTGTCCTCCTCGCTTCAGACGTCACGCTGGAGCGAAACCCGATCCTCCGCGATGCCGCCGACGGCGAGCCGCCGCCGCCGGCGCCGCGCCGCGCCAGCATCCCGACGCCCGAAGAGCTTGCCCTCGCCGACTCGCTCCTCGCCCTGCTCGGCCCGCCGCCCGACCTGATCGCCTCGACCGACACGATGGCGCTGGACCCGATCGACCCGAGCCGCGGGCCGCGCGTGGACTACCGCGCCTACGAGTTCTCCGACGCCTTCGACGACGGCGCCCGAGCCGAGTCCGGCGCCGTCGAGGACCCGTTCCGCCCGCCGTTCGCACGCGACTCGACGGGCGCACTGGTCGCCCGGCCGTATCGGCTCCGCTTCACGCTCGACCTCGTCTACGCGGCCGGCGGCTACGACACGATCTACGGCGTGCAGAGCGTGACGCAGATGCGGTTCTCGGACATGCTCGGCAACCACCAGATCGGGCTGGCGACCAACCTCGTGCTCGACCTCCGAAACGCCGACTACGTCCTCTCCTACGAGAACCGGACGCACCGGGCGGACGTCGCGCTCCAGGGCTACCACCTCGCCCGCCAGCTGGCGGACCGCTCGCTCCGGACAGTCTACCGCTACCGCAACTACGGCGTCGTCGCCAGCGCTCGCTATCCGTTCGACAAGTTCCGCCGCCTCGATGCCGAGCTCGGCCTGCTGGGCGTCTCGCTGACGGACCTCTCGAATTTGGGCGAGCGGGCGCGCTCGCGGCGCTTCGCCGTGCCTCGGGTGACGTACACCGAGGACCACACAGTGCCGGGCTACCTCGGGCCGCGCTCGGGTTCGCGCTGGGCCGCCAGCCTCGCGGGCGCCCCGGGCCCGGACGCCGTCTTCGCCACCGCCCTCGCCGACGGCCGGCGCTACTGGTCGCTCGGACCGGGCTACGCGTTCGCCCTGCGCGGCTCGGCGGGCCTCAGTGTCGGACCGAACCCGCAGCGGTTCTATGCGGCCGGCGTCCAGAACTGGATCAACCCGGAGCTCGGGAGCCTTCCGGTCGAGGGGCCGGACGACTTCATCTTCGCCACGCCGGTGCTGCCGGCGCGCGGCTTCGGGTTCAACGAGGCCGCCGGCGACCGCTTCGCGCTCGTCAACCTGGAGGCGCGCGTGCCGCTCGTGGCCGCCATCCTTCCGGGCCCGATCCCGATCCTCCCGCTCTACGACATCCAGACGGTCGGCTTCGTCGACGCCGGGATCATCGCCGACGGCGGGATCGACCTGTGGCGGACAGTCGAGGTGGACGAGGACGGCGATCCGTCGACGCCGGCCACGACGCAGGAGGTGCTCGACGACGTCCTCCTCGGCGCAGGAGTCGGCCTGCGAACGATCCTGCTCGGCTACCCGGTCCGCGTCGACTGGGGCTGGCCGTTCGACGGCCACGAGTTCGGCGAGGCCAAGATCTACTTCTCCGTCGGGCTTGACTTCTGACCGCGCGTCGGCCGGCGCGCGTCGCCAGCAGCGCGGTGGGGGAATGTCTGACGCGCGAGCGGCGGGTGGAACGGAGCACGCTCGGCGCGGGTCGATCTGCCACGTCGATGACACCCCGCGCCTACCTCTCCGTCCGCCCGCTCCCCTTCGGGTACACCGTCGCCCAGACCGACGGGATCGCCTGGATGAAGGCGGGGCTGCAGCGGGCCGCCCGGACGGCGCCGATCCTGGACGTCGACCGCGCGCTCCGCTTCTACGACCTCCTCTCGCGTAAGAGCCAGATCGAGCGCCGCGTGACCGCCCTGGAGGACTACACGCACCAGGACTGGGACCGGATGACGCTCCACGCGCCGCCGGCCCTCGGCGACGGGAGGAGCGCCGAGCCTCCCGGCATCTGGCACCAGGCGCCGCTGGAGAAGCGGATGGCCGTGTTCGCCGAGACGGCCGAGGCCGTCGCCCACGCCGCCTTCGAGGCCGACACCGAGGCCCCCGACGCCGTCCTCCAGGTGAGCTGTACGGGCTACGACAGCCCGAACGCCGTCCAGCGCGTCGTGGCCGAGAAAGGCTGGGAGACGCGGATTCTGAGCGTGGGCCACATGGGCTGCTACGCCGCGCTGCCGGCCCTCGCGACCGCCGCCGATCTCGTCCAGGCTGAGGCCGCTCGCGCCGCGCTGGCGGACAGCGCCGCCCGCGCCGAGACCGAAGGCGACGCCCGCGCCGAGACCGAAGGCGACGCCCGCGCCGCCGTCCTCCTCATCGAGCTCTGCACGCTCCACCACCACCCGGCGACGACGGACCCCGAGCAGATCGTCCAGCAGTGCCTCTTCGCCGACGGCGCCGCTCGCCTCGACGTGACCGCCAGCCCGGCGGGCGCGCAGTTCGCACTGCTCGATCACATCGAGGCGCTCGTGCCGGACACGCTCGATGAGATGACGTGGCGCCCGGCGGCCGTCGCCTTCCAGATGACGCTGAGCCGGCGCGTGCCCGACCACATCCGCGACAACGTGGCCGGCGTCGTGGAGCGCTTCCTCGGCCGCCACGGCCTGTCGGTGGACGACGTCGACGTGCTGGCGGTCCACCCCGGCGGGCCGCGCGTGATCGAGTCGACGGCCGAGGCGCTTGGCGTCGAGGAAGAGCGCGTGCGCCACAGCCAGGCCGTCCTCCGCGACCGCGGCAACATGTCCTCGACGACGCTCCCGCACATCTGGGACCGGATCGCCCAGGACGACGCCATACCGGACGGCGCCCTCATCCTGTCGCTCGCCTTCGGCCCCGGCCTCACGGTCGCCGGCAACCTGATGCGGAAGGGCGCGTGAGGCGCGTTCGACTCCGCCGGTAGCATGCCCGCCGTCAACAACGCCTTCTACGACGACCTCGGCGACCGCTGGTTCGAGGGCGACGACCACGCCGTCGCGCTGCTCCGCGCCGAGAGCCACCTCAAGCTGGCGTACACCGTCGACGTGCTGACGCGCCACGGCCTCGGGCCCGGCGCGCGCGTGCTCGACGTGGCGTGCGGCGCCGGGCTCCTGGCGCTCCCGCTGGCGGCGCGCGGCTACCGCGTCGAAGGCGTCGACCTGTCCGAGGGCTCGCTCGACGTCGCCCGCCAGCGCGTGCCCGAGGGCGCCGACGCCACGTTCCGCGTCGGCGACGCGACGGGGCTCGACGCGTCCGACGGCGTCTACGACGCGGTCCTCCTCTACGACATGCTGGAGCACGTCGAGGACCAGCGCAGCGTGATCGAGGAGGCCGCGCGCGTGGTCCGGCCCGGCGGGCTCGTCCTGTTCAACACGTTCAACCGGACGCCGCTGGCG
>CAYPVZ010000328.1:0-4336 GCA_964414235.1 uncultured Rhodothermales bacterium
TCGTCACCACGACGACGCACAAGACGCTGCGCGGCCCGCGCGGCGGCATGATCCTCGTCGGCCAGAACGCCGCCAGCCCGACGGGCGAGACGCTCAAGAGCGGCGCGCCCAAGACGACCGGGCAGGTCCTCGACTCGGCCATGTTCCCCGGCACCATCGGCGGGCCGCTGATGCACGTCATCGCGGCCAAGGCCGTCGCCTTCGGCGAGGCGCTGGCAGACTCCTTCGTGGCCTACCAGAAGCAGACGCTGGCGAACGCGCAGGCGATGGCCGAGGCGTTCGTCGAGCGCGGCTACGCCGTCGTGAGCGGCGGCACCGACAACCACCTCGCCCTCGTCGACCTCCAGTCGAAGCGGTGCACGGGCAAAGAGGCCGAGGCCTGGCTGGGCGAGGCCGGCATCACGGTCAACAAGAACATGGTCCCGGGCGACCCCGAGAGCCCGTTCGTGACGTCGGGCATCCGCGTCGGCACGCCGGCCATGACCACGCGCGGGTTCGGCGCCGACGAGTTCAGGACGGTCGTCGCGCTGATGGACCGCGTCGTCGAGAGCCGGGGCGGCGAGGCCGAGGCCGTCCGGGCGGAGGTGCTCGCGCTCTGCGAGGCGTTCCCGCTCTACGACGTGCCCTCGCTGGGCACCGAGCCCGTCGCCGCCTGAGCCGGCTCGGCTGGCGACGCGCGCCGCCAGCCGGAGGCTCCCACCCAGAGGCGCGACGGGGCAACTCGAAACACCCCCGGGCCCGGAGAACGCCGGGCGCGTGTCTCGTCACACGCGAGTCCGCGTCCAGCGCCGTTGAGCGGGACGCGGGCGTGACCGCAGCGCCGGGGGATCCCGCAACTCGGCCGCCCGCCCGCTCGTCGGGTCGCGCGGCACGCCGCTTGCCGCCCGTCGCTCCGTATGTTCCCGCTGCCGCGCGTCGTGCGCGGTCTGCCCCGTCGCCTCCGATGCCCAACGACTACAGCACCGTCCCCGAGTCGGCCCTCGCCAAGCTGGGGCACACGCTCTACCAGCGGGCCCTCGTGCGACGCGAAGACGAGGCGATCACCGACCCGCGCGGCCAGCCCATCGGCTGGCTGCTCGACACGCGGACGCCGATGCTCGACGGTGAGGTCTTCGCCGAGGCCGGCACGGTGCTCGCCGAGCGGCTCCGCCAGCGCGGCATCGAGCAGGTGGCCGGGTTCGGCTACGGCGCCTTCCCGCTGGTCACGGCCGTGCTCCCGCACGGGACGCCCGAGCAGCCCTTCCGCGGCGGCTTCATCCGCGAGCGCCGCAAGGCCTACGGCCGACGCCGCCTCGTCGAGGGGCCGCTCGACCGCCGCAAGCCGGTCGCGCTCATGGACGACATCCTCAACAGCGGGCGGAGCGCGTCGCGCGCCGCGGCGCTGCTGCGCAGCGACGGCTTCCTCGTGGCCGGCGTCGTGACGCTGTTCAACTTCACGTGGAGCGGCGGCCGGGCCCGGCTCGAAGCCGAGGGCCTCTGGGTCGAGTCGCTCCTGGAGCTCAACCTCCGCGAGAACGCCCGGGGCACGACGCCCTCGGGCGACACCGTCTAGCCCCCCGCGACGCCGGGGACGCTTTCGGACGTCGGGCGTACAGGCCCGTCCCTCCCCCACCCTTCCCCATGGACGTCTGGCGCTCGCGCTCGCAGAGGGCGGCCCTCTCCCAGGGCGACGGCGCTGCCGACCCGATCCGCCTCGACCAGGCCCCGCCGCCCGCCCGCGGCGTGCCCGAGCCCATGGAGCCCGAGGGGGGCGAGATGCCCTTCCTCGACCACCTCGAGGAGCTCCGCTGGCGCATTCTCAAGGCCCTCGGCTCCATCGTGGTCAGCGCCGGGGCGTGCCTCTTCTTCGCGCGCTGGATCGTCGACACGCTCCTGATGGGACCCACGCGCACGTCGTTCTTCATGTACGACGTGCTCCGGCTCAGCCCGGTCGACGTGGTGCTCCAGAACCGGGACGTGACGGGCCAGTTTTTCGCCTACTTCGGGACGGTCATCGCGGCTGGCGTCATCCTGGCCTCGCCCGTCGTGGTCTACCAGGTCTGGCGGTTCATCGAGCCCGGGCTCTACCCGGGCGAGAAGAAAGGGCTCCGGTTCGCAGCTGTCTTCGCGACGTTCTTCTTCGCGCTCGGCATCTCGTTTGGCTACCTCATCGTAGCCCCGCTGTCGCTCCAGTTCTTCGCGCAGTTTCGGATCTCGGATGCCATCATCAACGAGTTCGACATCACGCGCTACTTCTCGATGCTCCTGACGTGGTCGTTCGGGGCCGGGGTGCTGTTCGAGCTGCCTGTCGTGGTCGTGATCCTGGCCAAGGTCGGCGTGCTCACCCAGGCGCTCCTGAAGGTGGGCCGCCGCTACGCCATCGTCATCATCCTGATCATCTCCGCGATCCTGACGCCACCGGACCCGTGGAGCCAGATCATGATGGCGATCCCGCTGATGGGCCTCTACGAGCTCTCGATCTTCCTCACCGGCGTCGTCGAGCGCCAGCGGGCGCGTGCGCTGGCGGCCGAGGAGAAGCGAGAGGCTGCCGAGGCCGCGAAGCGCGCGCAGGCCGGCGCGTAGGGGACAAAAAAGAGACCGGTCGCCAAACCGCCCTGACGGGCGCCAGCCCGACAGACTAGACTCGGTAGACGTCTCCGCCCTCGTACATGCGCCTCCTCTCCGCCGCCCTGGTGCTCGTCCTCGCCGCCTGCGACAGCGGCCTCGACCTCGTGGACGTCGACGTCTCCGATCTCTCGCACGACGCGGCCGCGCTCGTCGGCTCCTGGGAGCTGGCGACCGTGACCACCCCCGGCTACGCCGACCCGCCGGAGACGAGGCCGGCCTCGTACGCCGAACGGCTCACCTTCCGCGCGGATGGCACGGCCCGAGTCGAACACGACGGCGAGGTCGAGGAGACGACCTACGAGGTCCGCCGGATCGAGTACAGTAACGGGACGCAGAGCGAGACGCCCTACCTCTTCCTCGACACGCGTACCGAAGCGTTCGGCATCGACGGGGACCGGTTCTACATCGACACGCGCGAGGTCGACGGCCCGCTCAACGAGTACCGTCGCCTGTAGTCGCTACAGCCAGTCCGCGCCGTCGTTCATCTCGAAGACGGCCGGGGCGTAGGGCGACTGCCAGAGCTGGTCGCGGAACCACCCGAGGAACAGGGCGCGGGCGTCGTCGCCGAGCATCCACGCCTCGCGCGCGAACCGCTCGGCCTGAGCGGACCGCCCGGCGTAGAGCAGGTCGAGCAGCGTGCCCCAGTAGGCCTCCGGCGGGAAGCGCCGCGTGCGCCACACGTCGGCGGCGCGGACCTCGGCGGTGAGCGCCGCCAGCTCGGCGTCCGGCAGCGGCGGCTGGCGCATGTGGCGGGCGGACGGGAGGAACGTCTGCGCCTCGGCGTCCCACGCCAGCGTCACCGCGGGCGCGGGCGAGCCGGCGAACGACGTGTTCCAGTAGGCGAACGTGAAGTCCGCCAGCCGGAAGACGGGCCCGCTCTCGGTGTCCTCGACGACGACGACGCTGTCGGACGCGTCGATCTCGCCGAGGAACGCGGGCATCTCGCCCAGCGACACGACGAGGACGCCGGTGCAGCAGTGCGCCCCGCCCGAGTACACCCCGACGATCAGCTCCGGCACGCCGTCGCCGGTGAGGTCGCGGACAGCGCCGTCCGGGAGCGGATGATCCTCGGGCTCCAGGTTCTCCCACAGGAGCGTGTCGACCGGCGCGCCGAGCCAGAGCCGCCAGCCGCCGACGGAATCGATCAGCGCGCCGTGGTGCCATAGCGAGAGCATCTCGGTGGGCGGGCAGCCGCCGTCGCCGGGCCGGACGGACTCGAACGGCGATGCCTCGCCCCCGACGGTGAACAGCGCGCCCTCGCCTTCCGGGCACTCGGCCTCGAAATCGGTCCGGATGCGGACCTCGTAGCCGTCGCCGACGGGCTGGCGGAAGCGGACGTGCCCGCCGGGCGAGGCCGGCTGGGCGTCGGCGGCACTGGCGAGGAGACCCGCCAGCGCGGCGAGGAGGAGGACGGGACGGGACATGAGCGCGGAGGGAGCCACCGCAGAGTAGCACGGGTCCGCCCGCCGCGGATCCCCCGCACGAGGGAGGGGCCGCCCGCTCAGAACAGGTCCATCTGCCCGCCCGTGAGCCGCCGGAAGTGGTGCGTCGCCAGCGGCCGGCGCTCGCGGTTGAGGCCCAGGCGGCGGACCTCCGCGCGGAACACCTGGCGGACGGCCTCCGCGTAGGGACCCGTCGAGCGGAAGCGGTGGCCGAAGCGCGGGTCGTTGAGCCGGCCGACCTTGCCCTCACGGATCCGGTTCAGCACCCGGTCGGCGCGGTCCGGGAC
>CAYPVZ010000329.1:0-4321 GCA_964414235.1 uncultured Rhodothermales bacterium
GGCCCGTCCATCGCCAAGCCCGTCGTTCGAGGGCTCCACTCCGACCGGGTGCTGGTGCTGGAGAACGGGGTCCGTCAGGAGGGCCAGCAGTGGGGCGGCGAGCACGCGCCCGAGATCGACCCGTTCGCGGCCGGGCGCGTCGAGGTGGTCAAGGGCGCGGCGGGCGTCGAGTACGGGGCCGGGGCCATCGGGGGCGTCGTCCGGCTCGACGACGAGGATCTGCCGGCCCAGCCGGGCCTGGGGGGGCGGCTCGCGCTCCAGGCCTTCTCGAACAGCGGCCAGGGCGCCGGGTCGCTGCTCTTAGAAGACGCGCCGGGCGGCCTGCCCGGATTCGCGTGGCGCGTCCAGGGCTCCGCCCGCCGGGCCGGCGACGCCCGGACGCCCGACTACGTCCTCCGCAACTCGGCCTACGCCGAGGGCTCCGGGCGCCTCACGCTCGGCTATCGCCGCGGCCCGCTCCAGATCGACGGCCACCTCCAGCGCTACGCCACGGTGCTCGGGATCTACAAGGGCTCGCACTTCGGCAACCTCCGCAACCTGGAGGACATCATCGCGCGCGGCGGGCCGGACCCGTCGTGGGACTACGCGTTCTCCTACGACATCGAGGCCCCGAAGCAGGTCGTGACGCACGACGTGGCGAGCGTCCACGGCCACACCACGTTCGGCTGGGGCCACCTCGACGCGCAGGTCGCCGTTCAGAAGAATCGACGCCGGGAGTACGACTCGCACCGCCCCTACAACGACTCGCTGGCGGCGCTCGGCGCCCGGCCGTCGTTCGACCTCGCGCTCCTCACGCAGTCGGTCGACGTGAAGGTGGAGCCGACCGTCTCGGACCGGGCCCAACTGGCGGTTGGGATCCAGGCGCGGACGCAGCTCAACCAGAACGGTGAAGTCGGTTTCCTCGTCCCCAACTTCCGCGCCTTCGACGGCGGCCTCTTCACGCACGGCTCGGTCGCCGCCAGCGGCCGGCTCACGCTCGACGCCGGCCTCCGCCTCGACGCCCGGACCCAGCGCGCCTACCCCTACGACTACCAGGCGCGCGCCTACGACGACGTCCGGCGGACGTTCATCGGAGGCGCGGCCGTCGTCGGCGGGCTCTACGCGCTCTCGGACCGGTGGAGCCTCGCGGCGAACGTCGGGAGCGCGTGGCGGCCGCCCAACATCAGCGAGCTGTACTCGCGTGGCGTCCACCACGGGACGGCCCAGTTCGAGATCGGAGACGCGGAGCTCGGCGTCGAGCGGAGCCTCGACGTGAGCGCGACCGTCCGCCACGAGAGCGCGCTGGCGAGCGCTGAGGTCTCGGGCTACGTCAACCACATCGCCGACTACATCTACGCGCTCGAACAGCCCGCGCCGACCGTGACCATTCGGGGCACGTTCCCGACGTTCGCCTACACCCACACCGACGCCCGGCTGGCGGGCGTCGACGCGCAGGTCGAGATCCGACCTGCGACCTGGCTCGACCTCGGGGCCCGCGCCTCGGTGCTCCGCGCCGACAACCTCGCCCTCGATGGCCCGCTCTACGGCGTCCCGTCCAATCGCTACGGCGGGCACGTCCGCCTCTCGGCCGGCCGGCTCCTCGGGCTGGCCGACGCCTTCGCCGAGGCCGACGTGGAGCACGTGGCGGAGCAGGACCGGGTCCAGCCCGGCGCCTACCTCGCCGCGCCGTACCCGCCCGGCTACACGCTCGTCGGCCTGCGCCTCGGCGGCACGCTCGACTGGGCCGGCACGGCCATTCGCGCCCAGCTCGGCGTCGACAACCTGTTCGACGTCCGGTACCGCGACGCGCTCAGCCGCTTCCGCTACTTCGCCGACGAGCCCGGCCGGGGCGTGACGCTTCGCGTCTCGGTCCCGCTCGGCTAGGCCACCGCTTTGGCCGGGATCGTCCCGGCCAATCCCGGTCGCCAGCCGGCGGGCGCCTGCCCGTGGGAGGGCGACCTCGTGTCTCTCCTCATCCCCCCACCCCCATGTTCACCTCGAACATCCTCACGCGCGGGGCTCTCGCGCTCACGCTCCTGGCCTCCCTCACGCTCACCGCCTGCGACTCCGGCGAACCGGACGACGACGGCGGCGGCGAGGAGGAGCTCATCACCCAGGTCTCGATCACGCTCACCAACACGGCCGACGCCTCCGACTCGGTCACGATCACGGCCTCCGACCCCGACGCCGACGGGGCCGGGCTCACGTTCTCGCCGTCGTCGGTGGCGCTGCGCCCCGGCGCGACGTACAACGGCACCATCGAGCTTCGCGACACGATCAACGACGAGGTCATCTCGGAGGAGATCGAGGAGGAGGCCGAGTTCCACCGGTTCCAGTACAGCTTCCAGCCCACCTCGGCCGGCACCATCACGGCGACGGACACCGAGAGCGACTACACGTCGGAGAACGCGAACGGCGGCGACTACGCGGTCGGCCTCGCCTTCCAGGCGGTAGTCGCCAGCAGCGCGTCGGGCTCGGGCACGGTGAACGCGGTCCTCTACCACTTCGACTCGGAGCCGAAGACGAGCTCGACGGCGACGAGCGACGAGACCGACATCGACATCGCGTTCCCCGTCACGTTCCGGGCGGCTGTGACCCGCCAGGAGGTTGTGGCCCTCCAGTGACGCCTCAAGCTCCGGCCGGGGCCGTCCGTCAGGGGCGGCCCCGGCCTGCTCAGGCCCGTAGTGGCCGGGCACCAGCAGCGGGGGCGGGGCGGCTCTGGTGCGATGAGCTCGTTGGTCATGCGATGTCCGCTCCGGTTGTCGCCGTTTTGACGCGGGCTCGTTCGGGAGGTACTGAACCCGCCCGGGGGGACCGCGTACGCCGCCGCCCCCCAGCCGTGACTCGTGGAGCCCCGCCCTCCTGGCGACGCCAGCGTCCTGACCGATTACGAACCGCCGAGTGACCGGGACCCGGTCGGGCGGCACGTGGCCCTGTTCCTGGCGACGCTGGCCTCGACGATCTGGTGCGGCGGGTACCTGGTGGGGCGGGGGATGCTCTGGGACCCGCCGGAGGTGGGGCTGCCGGCGCCGCTGGCGCTCTTCCTCGACCCGACGTTCCTGGGGGACGGGCTCCGCTACGCGATCCCGTTCCTGGGCTTCCTGACGGTCCACGAGTTCGGGCACTACCTCGCCGCGCGGCGGTGGCGGACGCGCGTGTCGCTCCCGTACTTCATCCCGGTCCCGCTCCCGGGCACGTTCGGGACGTTCGGCGCGGTGATCCAGATCAAGCAG
This sequence comes from uncultured Rhodothermales bacterium, assembly GCA_964414235.1. Classification (GTDB taxonomy): domain Bacteria; phylum Bacteroidota; class Rhodothermia; order Rhodothermales; family Rubricoccaceae; genus Rubrivirga. The sequence goes on from CAYPVZ010000329.1 coordinate 3,213, forward strand.
GTGTTGCGACGGACCCGCCAGCTCTTCGACATCGGCGCGGCGGGGCCGCTGGCGGGCGCGGTGGTGGCCGTGACGGTGCTGGTGGTGGCCGTGCTCACGCTGCCGTCGATCGACTACCTGCTGGGCGTGGGGCACGTGCAGGAGGTGGCGGCCTACCATCTGACGGGCTCGTGGCCGGCGCTCGACCCGGCCACGCTGAGGCCGGGCGAGATGGCCTTCGTGATCGGCGACACGCCGCTGTACCGGCTGATCGCGTCGCTCGGGCCGATGCGGGTCCCGGGCGAGGAGGTGCTGCACTATCCGCTGCTGCTGGCGGGCTGGCTCGGGCTGTTCTTCACCGCGCTCAACCTGCTCCCGGTCGGCCAGCTGGACGGCGGGCACGTGGTCTACGCGCTCTTCGGCCCGGCCGTGCACCGCGTCGTGGCGCGCGTGACGACGTTGCTGCTGATGACCTCGGGCGCCATCGGGTTGGCGACGAGTCCGGTCCCGCTCGTGCCGGCGTGGGCGCTGTGGCCGTCGCTGGTGCTGGGCGTGGCCGTGCTCGCGGTGCGGATGTTCGGGCGTGACGTGCGGCTGGTGGCGGGCGCGGTCGCGGTGGTGGTGGGTGGCGCGGCCGTGCTGGTGTTCGCCGTGCCCGGTCTGGCGGCGCATGTCGGGTGGAGCGGGTGGCTGTTCTGGTCCGCCCTGATCGTGTTCGTGATCCGCGTCGATCACCCGCCCGTCGGCATCGCGGAGGCGCTGACGCCGCGGCGCAAGGCGCTCGGGTACCTCTGCCTCGTGCTGTTCGCGCTGAGCTTCTCGATCCAGCCGTTCCAGCTCTACGCCGGCTGATCCGGGAGCGACGCCCGTGGGGCGATTCCTTGCCCCTTCCCACGGCGGGCGTTCCGCGTGCGCCGGACTGGCGGTAGGTTCGGGGCTCCACGACCGCCACGCCGATCCCGCCGGACCGCTACGCCGCCGCTTTTCGCTCCATGCCCGTAGCCCTCCGGCCCGTCGTGGCCCTGCTGGCCGTCGCCCTCTGGGGGTGCGACGCCGCGCCCGGCTTCGCCGACGAGGCCGCCCGGCCGACGTTCTCGACCGTCACGGTCGGGCCGCTCGCCTACCAGCAC
>CAYPVZ010000330.1:0-4308 GCA_964414235.1 uncultured Rhodothermales bacterium
CGTGTAAACAAGGCGCCCGGTCAGAAGTGTAAATGGGGCGCCCGGTCTGAACCCCCCCGCGCCGTAGAACCCGCCGCTGCAGGCCGACATGGGGCGTCAGAGTTTTGGCTCGTTCGAGCGCTGGCGTATTCTGTGCCTCGTTCCACCGTCCCGCTCGGTGCCCCATGCGGCTGAGCGGTCACCTGTTCTACGGCGGCGTGCCATCCTGATCCGTTGCTCAACCTCATCCTCGGCGCAATCGTCTCGTTCATCGCCACGCCCCTCTTGATGAGGGCCGGGGACGACGTGCTCAGCCGGGTCGGGACGAGAGTGCAGTGGACCGGGCCGGGACCGGAGGCGACGTCGCGGTTCTTCGGTCGGATCGGTCTCGCGGTCGTCGCGGTCGCGGTGTGGCTGGCGGTCCTGTTCGCTACCAGCGCCGTGCTCTACTGGCTCCTCCCGCCGTCTCCGTAGGCGAGGCCGCCGTAGAACCTACGCTTGCAGGCCGACCGCCCCGCGCAGCGTTCTCGCTCCCCGAGGCGGTGATGTGAATCTCCCCGGGTTTGCCGGAGGCTGGTTTACGTGAGTGCCGCCTCGGTGGCCTGAGCCTCCTGGCAGCGGTAGAAGGCGTCTTCGTACTCGGCGGGAGGAAGGTAGCCGAGCGGCTCCAAGAGCCGGCGCTCGTTGAACCACCACACCCACTCGAGCGTGGCGAGCTCGACGTCTTCGAGCCCCCGCCATGGGCCGGCATGCCGGATCACCTCGGCCTTGTAGAGACCGATGACCGACTCGGCGAGGGCGTTGTCATAGGAATCGCCACGACTCCCGACCGACGGCTCGATCCCGGCCTCAGTCAGCCGCTCGGTGTACCGGATCGAGAGGTACTGGACGCCCCGGTCGCTGTGGTGGGTCAGCGCGCCGCTCGTGTCCCGCTCGTAGAGCGCCTGCTCCAGCGCGTCGAGCGCGAGGTCAGCCCGGAGCGAGTTCGACACACGCCACCCGACGATCCGACGCGAGAACACGTCGATGACAAAGGCGACGTAGACGAAGCCCCGCCACGTCGCGACGTACGTGAGGTCCGAGACCCAGAGCTGGTTCGGCCGGTCGGCGGAGAAATCGCGCTGGACGAGATCGAGGGGCCGCTCGGCCTGGTCGGCAGGCACGGTCGTCCGGACGCGGCGACCCCGGACGGCCCCTCGGAGCCCCATCTCACGCATGAGGCGGGCGACCGTGCACCGGGCGACCTCAATGCCCTCGCGGTTCAACTGCCGCCACACCTTCCGCACGCCGTAGACGCGCCGGTTCTCCTCCCACACGCGTCGGACCTCGCCGCGCAACTCGTCGTCGCGACGTGCGCGGGTCGATCGCAACGACGGGTCGGCCTCGCGGGCCTTGGCGGCGTAGTAGGTCGACGGAGCGATCGGCATGACCTCGCAGATCGGCTCGACTCCGTAGGCCTCGCGGTGGTCGCCGATGAAGGCGATCATCGCCTCGGTGGGCGGTCGAGCTCCGCCTGGGCGAAATAGGCCGACGCCTTCCGGAGGATCTCGTTGGCCCGGCGCAGCTCGCGGTTCTCCCGCTCGAGCTCCTTGATCCGAGCGCGCTCGTCGGTCGTCGGACCCGCTCGACGTCCGCGGTCGCGCTCAGCTTGTCGGACCCAGTTCCGGAGCGTCTCGGCCGTGCAGCCGACCTTCTCGGCGATGGACCGGATGGCGGCCCACTGGGACGAATGCTCGTGCTCGTGGTCGAAGACGAGGCGGACGGCCCGCTCGCGGACCTCGGGGGAGTAGAGGCTGGATCGGCTCATGGCTCCAATCTCTCAAGGGATGGAGCCTCCGGAGAAGCCGGGGCGATTCATCGCGTTCGTGGCCGACCCGCTTCTCGGCTCGTACCTCCAGCCGGTTTACGACTTGGCTGTAGAGTGCGGCCGTCGTGGCACTGGTCTCGCCCTCGAGTGGCCGTAGCCCACCGGCTCCCCTTCAGGAGCATTTACCCTGGCTCACCGGTCGTCTTAGTAGGGCGGGTTGAGCGTCTCCGGGTCTGCCGGAGCATTCGTGAGCTCCCACTCCTCGAACCGCGTGAGGTCGTCGCGGATGGCCTTCATGATGTAGGCCACGACCACGGCGTCGTCGAGGAAGCCGGTGCCCAGGATGAAGTCCGGGATCAGGTCGGCCGGCATTACGAAGTAGAGGAGCCCGGCGGCGACGAAGACGATGCTCTTCCAGGGCAGGTGTCGGTAGTCGCCGCGCGCGATGGCGCTGGCGAGGCGTGTCAGGCGCGGGACGTCGGCACGGAGCGAGCCGAGGCGGCTGCGGTCCTCGCGGAGCTGCGACTGGGCGCGGCGGATGACGGCGCGGAGCCGGTTCGGGCTGGCGGCGAGGTCCTCGGCGTCGCCTTGGACGAGGCGGAGCCCGCGGCGGGCAGTCTGGCGGTCGGAGGTGGACACGGCGGGCGGGGTGGCGTGCGGAAGGGTACGCACGAGCGCTCGCCCTGTTGCTCGTCATTCTCCTGTGCGCCCCCGTTCGTCGCCAGACCCGCGCCGTTTCGAAGGTCATAGAAGGGAGGCCGCCGCTGTCCGCATCGTGTGCCCGTCTCCGGGACTGTCGGCATGCGCCGCCAGCGTGGCCTGTGGGAATCGTCCGACACGGCGGCCCCTCGTGGGTCCGACGGGGGAGTCGGCGGAGGGCCGCTAGAGAAAGGAGGAGGGATGAAGGAGGTTGCGAGTGGCTCTGCCTCCCGTCTCCCACCCCTCTCTCATGCGCTCTCTCTACGCCACCGCCGTCGCTCGTGCGCGCGGTCTCGTCGTCGTCCTCGCCCTTCTGCTCGCCGTCCCGGCGAGCGCCCAGGGCGGAGCCCCTCTCGGCGCGTCGCTCCAGGACGCCCTCTCCTCGGTCACCTCGTCGCTGGCGAAACTGGAGGTCGTCGTGACCTACGACCAGACCGGGCCGCTGTCGCGGCTCCAGCGGACCGCGCTGTCGGCGCTCGGGGTCCGCGGCCGTTTCTTCGAGAGCCTGCCGATGGCGGGCGTCGTCGGGACGCCGGCCCAGATCCTCGCGGTGGCCCGGCTCACCGGCGTCCGCTCGGTCTGGCTCAACGAGCCGCTGGCCTACTTCAACGACGGCTCGCGCGAGATCACCGGCGTCGACCGGCTCCGCGCCGACGCCTCGCTCCGCACGGCGGACGGGCTCCCGTTCTCCGGCCGCGGCGTCACCGTCCTCGTCAACGACTCGGGCATCGACGCCACGCACGCCGACCTGCCCTACGGCTCGAAGGTCGTCGCCAACGTGCAGGCGCTGACCAACCTCAACGCCGTCTCCAGCCTGCTTCCGGTGACCTACCTCGAGGGCACGCCGAACACCGACACGAACTCGGGCCACGGCACGCACTGCGCGGGCATCGTCGCCGGCCTCGGCGTCCGCAGCGGCGGCAAATACGCGGGCGTCGCGCCCGGCGCCAGCCTCGTCGGCTACGGCTCGGGCGGCGTCCTCCTCATCCTCGATGGCCTCGGCGGCTTCGACTACGCGATCACCCACCAGTTCTCATTCGACGACCCGATCCGCGTCATCACCAACTCCTGGGGCTCCGACGGCGAGTTCGACCCGGACAGCCCCATCGTCGAGGCCAGCTACCGGGCCTACCAGCGCGGCATCAACGTCGTCTTCGCGGCCTCCAACAGCGGGCCGGGCGAGGACACGCACAACCTCTACGCGCAGGCCCCGTGGGTCATCTCGGTCGGCGCCGGCGACAAGCTCGGCGGGCTGGCGGACTTCTCCAGCCGCGGCCGGCGTGGCGAGGGCTACGACTTCCAGACCTACGACGGGAAGACGTGGAGCTACAGGAACGACGTCTCCATCGTCGGCCCGGGCGTCGACATCATCTCGACGCGGTCGGCGACCAACCTGGGCGCCAACGGCGGCGAGGCCGACCTCGCCCTCGACCCGGCGTACGTCCCGTTCTACACCATGATCTCGGGCACGTCGATGGCCACGCCGCACGTGGCCGGCATCATCGCCCTGCTCCTGGAGGCCAACCCGTCGCTCTCGCCGGCCGAGGTCAAGGCGATCCTGCAGCGGACCGCGACGACCATGCCGGGCCGCGAGCCCTGGGAGGTCGGCGCGGGCTACGTCAACGCGCACGCCGCCGTGGCCTACGCGCTCGGCCGGCCGGTCGGCTCGGACGACTTCACGGCCTTCGCCGGGACGTTCGCCAGCCGCGCGCTCCTCGCCGACGGCCCGTCGTTCACGACCGACATCTCGTTCAGCCCGGTCGGGGACCGCGAGGTCCAGACGTTCGAGGTCGGTGCCGACATCACGCTCGTCAAGGCCCGCG
>CAYPVZ010000331.1:0-3755 GCA_964414235.1 uncultured Rhodothermales bacterium
CCACGCGCACCTGGGCATCTCGATGCTCTTCAAGCCGCGGCTGGATCTGCTCGCCGCCACGGATCGCGTGATTCACCTGCTCGACTGCGATGGCAGCGCAGGCGGCTGCGAACTTGACCTCGACGTCTACATCAACGGCAACTTCACGGACGAGGGTCTTGCGCGCCTGCGACGCAATACGCTCACGCAGGGCCTGTGGGGCAACGCCGCCCAGCGCACCCACACGATTCCCAACCTCCTGCGCGAGATGGACGCGGTGCGCGTGGCCCGATCCGGCTGCCAGCCGCGTGTGGTCTCGGTCGCCGGGTCGGTGCCGCGCGTCGCTCGGCGGCCAGTCGAGCGCGTGATGCCGGGGTCGGTGCGACGGACCGGCGCCGGGTCCGTCCGCGACGGAAGATGCGCCGGGCTCAGGCCCCGGCGGGCCGGCTGGCGAGCCGGATCGGGCGAGGACTGCGCGACCGGCGACGAACTCGTGCCGGGCAGGCCCCGGATCCGGCTCCGCCGGCCATCGTCGCCGCCGCGCCCTTCGTCACGGAACGTGTCGTAGCCCCGGCTGCGCGGACGGCCGTAGTAGCCCGGGCCGTAGTAGCCCGCGTAGCTCCCGTCGACGTAGCCGTCGTAGTAGCCGTGTCGGTAGCCCGAGCCGTAACCGTAGCCACCCCATCCCCACCCGATGGAGACGGTCACGCCGGGGCCGTACCAGTACGGGTCATAGTAGGCCCCTGCGTAGTACGGATCGTAGGAGTAGGGGTCGTAGCCGTACGGATCGTAGTAATAGGCCCGGGCCCAGTAGCGGCGGTGGCGCCAGGTCGGATACCAGCCATACCGGACGTACGGCCGGTACGTCGCGTACGGCCGGTAGTAGGTATAGGGAGAGGGATAGTAGGCCGGATCGCCGTAGCGGTAGTAGTCGGCGTAGTAGCCGCCGTAGTAGTAGTAGTCGTCCGCGCCCTGGCCGTCGTCGTCGAGGTCCGCGGCGACGTCGTCGTAGTAGGTCGTCCCCTCATCGTCGTAGTAGTAGCGGCCAACGGTGATGGTGGACGGGTCGACCTCGCCGGACTCGGTGGTGCCGAGCGGGACGGCGCCCGAGGCGATCTCGTCGGGCGTCGGGAGGTCCACGATGGCCGTGTCGCCGTAGGGGTTGTCCGGGACGTCCATCGTCGCCGCCAGCCCGACACGGGCAGGCCCGGACGCCTCGGCCTGAGCGGCGGGCGCCTGCGGCTCGTCGACCGGCTGGCGGTCGGCGTCGGGACGAGAGGTGGCGCAGCCGGCCAAGACCAGGCCGGCGGCGAGGGCGGTGAGCCGTGAAGAGGTGCGCATGGCGGCGGGAGGTCGTCGGGTGCGGAGGCCGCGCGAAGAGGGAGAGCCGGGACCGGCGGGGTGGGGAGCCCGGGTATATTCGCCGGCCCGTATGCCAGGGAGCCGCGCCCGCTCCAGCGGAGGTAACGCCGCGCCCGGGCCGCCGATTCACATCGGCCGGCGATGCCCGCATCGCACACGGTCCGCACACAAAGGTACCCCCGCGCCCCGCCGCCCGTTCCATGTCCGAGACCATCACCAAGCGCGCCGACGATTACAACCAGTGGTACCAGGACGTGGTCCGCGCCGCCAGGCTGGCGGAGACCTCGCCCGTCCGCGGCTCGATGGTAATGCCGCCGAACGGCTACGAGCTGTGGGAGAACATGCAGCACGGCCTCGACGGGATGTTCAAGGCGACGGGGCATCGCAACGCCTACTTCCCGCTCTTCATCCCGAAGAGCTTTCTCGCGAAGGAGGCCGCACACGTCGAGGGCTTCGCCAAGGAGTGCGCCGTCGTCACGCACTACCGGCTCAAGGAGCAGGACGGCGACCTCATCGTCGACCCCGAGGCCGAGCTCGACGAGCCGCTCATCGTCCGGCCGACGTCCGAGACCATCATCTGGGACACGTACAGCCGCTGGATCCAGAGCTGGCGCGACCTGCCGATCCTCATCAACCAGTGGGCCAACGTCGTCCGCTGGGAGATGCGGACGCGGCTGTTCCTGCGGACGGCCGAGTTCCTCTGGCAGGAGGGCCACACGGCGCACGCCACCGAGGCCGAGGCCGTCGCCGAGACGCGACAGATGCTCGACGTCTATGCCTCGTTCGCCGAGGACTGGATGGCCATGCCGGTCATCAAGGGCGTCAAGACGCCGAGCGAGCGGTTCCCGGGCGCCGTGGACACGTACTGCATCGAGGCGCTGATGCAGGACGGGAAGGCGCTCCAGGCTGGCACGAGCCACTTCCTGGGCCAGAACTTCGCCCGGGCCTTCGACTGCACGTTCCAGAACGAGAGCAACGAGCAGGAGTACGTCTGGGCCACGTCCTGGGGCGTGTCGACCCGGCTCATCGGCGCGCTCATCATGACGCACGGCGACGACCAGGGCGTGATCCTGCCGCCGAAGCTGGCGCCGGTCCAGGTCGCCATCATCCCCATCACGCGCAAGGGCGGCGACAACGACGCCGTGCTCGACGCGGCGAAGGACATGCGCGACAGCCTCGCCAAGGCCGGCTACCGCGTCGTCCTCGACGACCGCGACCAGTACCGGCCGGGCTGGAAGTTCGCCCAGTACGAGGTCGAGGGCGTGCCCGTGCGACTGGCGGTCGGCCCGCGCGACGTCGAGAATGGGACGGCCGAGATGGCCCGGCGCGACACGGGCGAGAAGCGCTCCGTCAGCGCCCGCGAGATCGTCGACGCCGTCCGCGAGGCGATGCACGACGTCCAGCAGGGGCTCTACGACCGCGCCCTCGCCTTCCGCAAGGAGCACACGCACGTCGTCGACAGCTACGACGACTTCAAGGCGCGCGTCGAGGACGGCGGTTTCTTCCTGATGCACTGGGACGGGACGGCCGAGACCGAGGCTCGCGTCAAGGAGGAGACGAAGGCCACGATCCGCTGCGTCCCGTTCCCGGGCCAGTTCCCCGGCGTCGACACGGAGGCGCCGGGCACGGACCCCGTGAGCGGCCAGCCGGCCGAGCGCCGCGTCGTCTACGCCCGCGCCTACTAGGGCCGTGGACCGGGAGGCCCCGGCCGTCGCCGCACGAGCGGACGCGCCCGCCGAGGCCGTCCGCCAGCCGCCGCGCGACCACGGCTACCGGCTGGCGAATGCGGTCTCCTACGTCCTCAACCCGCTCTCGCTGCCGCCGATCTCGTTCGCGCTCCTCCAGGCGCACTTCGGCGCGGGCGCAGGTGCCATCGCGTGGACGTTCGGCGTCTCGCTCGTCTTCTTCTGCGTCATCCCACTGCTCTACGTGGCCGGGATGGTCCGCGCCGGCCGCATCGCCAGCTACGACGTGCCCGAGCGCGAGCGGCGGTTCGGGCTGTTCCTCGTGAGCGTCGCGTCGTACGCCCTCGGCACGCTGCTGCTGTGGCGGACCCTGGAGGGGCCGGCGCTCCCGCTCGTCGTCTCGTTCGCGGCGCTCTACCCCATCAACACGGCGATCCTGCTGCTCATCACGCGGCACTGGAAGATCTCGATCCACATGACCGGGCTGGCGGGCTTCGTGGGCGTCCTCCTGTTCACCGCGCTAACCGTCTGGCGCGACCTGCCCGACGGCGTCGAGGCCGCGCTGACGCTGGCGTCGGTGGCGCCGCTCGTGGCGCTCGTGCCGCTGCTGATGTGGGCGCGCGCACGCGCGCGCGCGCACATACTGTGCGCAGCATCGTGCCGTCTGCGCGCCACTGCGCAACAGCTGCACGGGCCCGGGGGGCCGGCCTGCTAAGGCCTCTAATTGCC
>CAYPVZ010000331.1:3765-4306 GCA_964414235.1 uncultured Rhodothermales bacterium
GGGGCGCACACGCGGGCGCAGGTCGTCGCGGGCGCCCTCTTCGGGCTGATCGTGCCGCAGGTCCAGCTGTGGTGGATCGTCTACCGCTGGCTCGACCTTGTCGGGTAGCGGCTTGGCCGTCGTCGGAAGCGTCGGTGAGCCACAGCGCACGGGCGTGGGCGCTGGTGCGGACGTGAGCAGATGTGAACGTGCGGACACCGTGGATGACCAACGCTCGGACGCCGTACTCGCCCGGCGGCAGCGCCTCTCCTCAGAGTTCGCCACAAGGGCCCCCTCAGCGCACGACCGTAAGCCGGCGGACGAACGAGGCCGTCGCGGCATTCCCGCCCGAGATCGTCGCCCGAACGACGTAGAGACCCGCCGGCAGCGCCGCCCCGTCGAGCGCGAGCGGGTGCCGACCGGCCCCGAGGTGCCCATCGGCGAGCCGGGCCACCTCTCGGCCGAGCACGTCGTAGACGGCGACCTCGACCGTGGCGGCCTCGGCGAGCGTGACGGGCACCGTCACGCCGCCCGGTGCCGGGTTCGGGTAGGGGGCTGAGAG
>CAYPVZ010000332.1:0-4297 GCA_964414235.1 uncultured Rhodothermales bacterium
GGGGAGAGGCCCGCCCCGCGGGCGACGCGCGCCCGCCAGCCGGGCGCGGCGAGCGGTCGCGCTCCAGGCGTCGCGTGCCGAACCCGTTCCGCAGCGTCTTCCTCACGGCCCGCCCGTTCCGCGTCCTGATGGCGCTGGCGGCGCTCGCCGTCGTGGCCTTCTTCGTGCCGCCGCTGCTGTGGGGCGTCCGCCTCGGCGCGCTCGCGCTCGCCGTCGCCCTCGTCGCCGACGGGCTCCTGCTCTGGGGCCGCGGCGGCCTCCGCGGCCGCCGCGAGGTCCCTGAGAAGCTCTCGATGGGCGACGACAACGCGATCGAGGTCGCGGTGGAGAACGCCTACCACTTCCGCGCCAGCGTCCGCGTCCTCGACGAGGTGCCGGTCGCGTTCCAGGAGCGGGGAGACGGCCTCGTCGTCGAGGTGCCGCCCGGTGGCGCCGAGCGCCTCACCTACACGCTCCGCCCGACGCGGCGCGGCGCCTACGGCTTCGGCCGGCTCCTGCTCTACGCGTCCACGCCGCTCGGCCTCGTCGCCCGCCGCTTCGAGGCCGACACGGGCGGCGAGGCCACGGTCTACCCGTCGATCCTCCAGATGCAGCGCTACGCCTTCCTGGCCGAGAGCGACCGGCTCCGCGAGGCCGGCATCAAGAAGATCCGGCGGCGCGGCCACACCATGGAGTTCGACCAGATCCGCGCCTACGTCCCCGGCGACGACCGCCGGTCGGTCAACTGGAAGGCGACCGCGCGGCGGAGCACGCACGCGCCGCGGCTGATGGTCAACACGTACCAGGACGAGCGTGAGCAGCCGGTCGTCGTCGCGCTCGACATGGGCCGGGCCATGAAGTCGCCGTTCGAGGGGATGACGCTGCTCGACCACGCCGTCAACGCCGCGCTCGTCGTGCTCAACACGGCGCTGCTGACGCACGACCGGGCCGGCCTCGTCGCCTTCGACCGCGAGGTCCGCGCCGTCGTCCCGCCCGACCGCCGCCGCGGCCAGCTGGCGGCGCTCCTCGACACGCTCTACCGCCTCGACCCGGGCTACGAGGACCCGTCGTTCGAGGGCCTCTACGCCGCGCTCCGCGGGCGCCTCCGCCAGCGCTCGCTGGTGCTCCTCATGAGCAACTTCGACACCGTCGCCGGGCTGGAGCGCCAGCTCCCGTACCTCCGCCGGATCGCGCGGTCGCACCGGCTCGTCGTCGTCCTGTTCGAGAACACGGGCATCCGCGACCTCCTCGCCTCAACGCCCGGGCGGCTCGAAGACCTCTACGTCAAGGGCGCCGCTGAGGGGCTCGCCCTCGAAAAGCGCGAGATCGCGCGGACGCTGGAGCGCCACGGCATCGGCGCGCTCCTCACCACGCCCGAACGCCTGACGGTCGACGCCGTCAACCGCTACCTCCAGCTCAAGGCCGCGGGCCCGTTCTAAACCGTTCAGCGGCCGGCGTTTGGCCGCGCGGGACTGGATCGGTGTGTGGGCACCGGTGTCGAGGAGTGGCAGATGAGGTATGGTGGCCAAAGATGGAACGTTAAAGGATTCGTTCATCTTTTCTTCATGATCGCGGATGTAAGCGATTCCACCGGGACGTGTGCGCCCTGAGAGGGCATCGGCCGGTGCCCCGAGTTCTGAGGATGACCTGATGAATCGCGGTGGCGGAGTGTGGCCATTGTGTGAAGGGGGTGTGCGCCTCTACCCTCCCGCCCCTCACCGCTGGCGAATCCCGGCGGCAATCCCCACCTACTTTTTCGCTCTACATGTCCCTTGAGTCCACCCGTCCGGCCCTGGCCGGACCCCGCCTCCTCCGCCACGCGCGGGTCCTTCTGGCCGGCCTTCTGCTCGCCGGCTCGGCGTCGGCGCAGGACGTCGCCCGGCTTCAGCAGAGCCGCCTCGCGCAGGCCGCCTTCGATGTCGACGCCGTCGATCGTGTCGCATGGGACGCCGAGCGCGCCGTGCCCCAGTTCCTCGCCGGCGACCTCGGCCGCGCCGCCGACGCGCCGACCTTCTTCCGTGCGAACGCCGCACTCTTCGCCTTCAAGGACGATCCCGAGCTGGCCGTGCTCGAGTCCCGCACCGACGATCTCGGCCTGACGCACGTCCGTGTGCAGCAGACGGTCCGCGGCGTGCCGGTCTGGGGCGCCACGAGCGCGCTCCACGTCGATCGCGCCGGCCGCGCCTACGCCTGGGGCGGCGACCTCTTCGCCGAGGCCGAGGCCGTCGAGACGACGCCCGCGCTTGGCGCCGCGGCCTCCATCGACGCCGCCATCGCCGACCTGGGGGCGGTCCAGCTCCGCTCCGACGTCAAGCCCGACCTGCTGGCGCCGGAGGGCATCGACTGGTCGCCGCGCACCCGGCTGGTCGTCTATCCGCACGACGACGTGTTCACGCTGGCCTACCACGTCCGCGTGTTCGTCGACGCGCCGCGCCCGGCCAACTGGGAGGTCTTCGTCGACGCCAAGACGGGCGAGGTGCTGCACCGCTACAACTCGATCCACACCTTCGACCCGCGCCTCGACGAGGCCACGGCCGCCGCCAGCGGCTGGCCGGGCGTGCCGTACGCCCGCGAGGCGGCGTCGGCGATGGTGATGGCGGGCCCGACGACGGGCACCGGCACGAGCACCTTCGGCGGCACGCTGACGCTGCCGACCTACCTCTCGGGGTCGAGCTACTACCTCTACGACACGACGCGCGGCCCGTCCTACATCCGGACGATGACGGCCAACAACGGGACGAGCCTCCCGGGCAGCTACATCACCGACGCGGACAACAACTTCTCGTCGTCCAGCCAGAAGGCCGGCGTCGACGCCCACTTCGGGGCGATCTCGACGTACGACTACTACAAGAACACGCACGGCCGGAACTCCTACAACGGCTCGAACGCGACCATCACGAGCACCGTCCACTACGCCTCGAACTACAACAACGCGTTCTGGAACGGCGCCCAGATGGTCTACGGCGACGGCGACGGGACGACGTTCATCCCGCTCGTCGCGCTCGACATCGCGGCGCACGAACTGACGCACGCCGTGACCGAGTACACCGCCGGGCTGATCTACGAGAAGGAGCCGGGCGCGCTCAACGAGGCCGTCTCGGACATCATGGCCGTTATGGTGGACCGGAACGATTACCTCATCGGTGAGGACTCGTACACGCCGGGCATCTCGGGCGACGCGCTCCGCAACCTGGCCAACCCGGCGGCCGAGGGCCAGCCGGACCACTACGACGACCGCCTCTACCCGGGCTCCTGCTCGCCGACCCAGTACAACGACTACTGCGGCGTCCACTCGAACTCCGGCATCGTCAACAAGGCGGCCTACCTCATGATCGCGGGCGGCACGTTCCACAGCGTGACCGTCTCCGGCATCGGCCGCAACGCGACGGAGAAGATCTGGTACCGCGCGCTGGCGACCTACTTCTCGTCGACCACCAACTTCTCGGGCGCCCGCCAGGGCACGATCCAGGCCGCGACGGATCTCTACGGCGCGGGTTCGTCGCAGGTCACGGCGGTCACGAACGCCTGGGCCGCGGTCGGCGTCGGGTCGACGTCCGGCGGCGGCGGCGGCACGGGCGGCGGCACGCCGGAGTGGCACTACGAGACGGCCACCTACCAGACGCCGCACAACTACCCCAACAACTACACCGTCACCCACACCTACTCGAAGCCCGGTGCGACCTCCGTGGCCCTCTACTTCGAGCAGTTCAACACTGAGGCGAACTACGACTTCGTCTACATCAAGGACGAGAACGGCACGACGCAGGCGACCTACCACGGCTCGAAGGCGGCCTTCTGGGCCATCGTCGACGGCGCCACGATCTCGTCGACGCTCGTCTCCGACTACAGCGTGACGCGCTACGGGTACCGGATCACGCAGGTGGCCTACTACTCGGACCAGACGCTGATCGCAGCCGGTGAGGCGACGGGCCAGCCGTTGGGCTACGTCCCGCAGGCGCTCGCGAGCGACGTCATCGACCCGCTGGCGTCGTTGCTGAAGGTCGAGGTCAGCGAACTGGCGCTGGCGGTCGGGCCGAACCCGGCGCGCGGTGCGACGACGGCCGTCGTCGATCTGCCCGAGGCAGGCGACGTCCGCGTCGCCGTCGTGGACATGCTCGGCCGTGAGGTCGCCGTGGCGTTCGCGGGCGCGCTCGAAGCCGGCCGCCAGTCGGTCGCGATCGGCGCCGACGCGCTGCCGGCCGGCGTCTACGTGGTCGTCCTCGACGCGGGCGGCCAGCGGCTCACGCGCTCGCTGACCGTCGTCCGCTAGCGCGGAGCTTCGATCCCACCACGTCGGAGCCTCCGCCCCTCGGGCGGG
>CAYPVZ010000333.1:0-1984 GCA_964414235.1 uncultured Rhodothermales bacterium
CTGGAGCACCCGCGCCGGGTGCTGCCGCCCGAGATCCTGGCGGGCTTCTACGTCGCCACGCGGGCGACGCGCGCGAGCACCGTGGTGGCTTAGAGCACCCTGCTGACGGCCGACGCCAGCGGGGTGCTCTACGCCGGGACCGCATCGAGCTGGCGGCGTGCCGGCGACGTCCAGTGTGGTGCGCGGCCGCTACGAGCGGTCAGCGATCTGACGCAGCGTCTCGGCCGCCTCAATCCGGCGGTCATCGGAAATGCTGACGTCCGCAGGCGACGCGAGGTCGGCCGGAAGCTGACGGCAGTTCTCGCACTCTCTCTGGCTCTCGACACGGGAAAACACGTTGTCGGACACGGCGCGTGCGACCTGGGTCCTGAACGATGGATCGAGATCGGGCTCGAAGGCCTCCAGCGTTGCGAGTGCGAGCCGGGCGTCGATGCTCTTCGTCTCGACCATCATCTCCAGATACTCAGCTGCGGCTGCGGCTTTCGCGGGAGTCGCCTCCCCGCTCAGAAGGTGAGTCGGGAGCACCTTTGTCGGCGCGATCTGCTGGGCGTAGTAGCGGTCCGCCACCGGCAAGCCGTCGATGTACTCCATCATCCGCGCGTGGACCACCGCCCACGTGTCGGCTCGATCCCTGAACGCGATCTCGGACGTCGCCTTCTCAGCAGCAACCGTCTTGAGGTGAGCTTCAGCCAGATCTACCCCTTCAGGCAGGAGGTAGGTGGCGACTTCCGACGAAGCGGCGGGGACTGGCGAAGGTTGAAGATCCTGATCCGCGCAAGCACCGAGCGCCACGCCAACCACCAGGAGGAAAGAGAAGTGTTTCATGGGCTTGATTTTGAATGAGCTAGCAATACATACCAACAGAGCCTGAAGCATACCCGACCTGAGTCTCTCCGCCGCAACTATAGGCCCATTTGGTTCGAATCTCTCCGTATTCGAGAGCGGTAAAGTAGCTGAGCTGGCACCCATCATCGAGGGTGTAGTGACAGTCTCGGGCGCTGGCTACCGAGGCCGATCCTAGAATCACGAGCAGGAATGCTCCTGCATAACGGGCGATTGCCATATCGCTAATCAGGAAAGTGTGTTCGGAAGGAAAAAAAAATCCGAACCGAATCACAAGAGCTGATCTAGCGATTAAGGCATTCCCCCATCTGCCTTTCTGTTCGACGAGACGCAAGCATTCGCACGGCACTCGAGACAGGCATTGGCACTCAGGTGCCAGCGCGCTGGCCATCCGTAGTGGTGAGCGTTTCGGGAACGTGTTCTGCGTGCCGTTCCCGTCCGGGTGACCGGAGACAAACCTGCAGAACGGCCTCACGGGAGTGGCCGCGAGTTGCCGGCCGCCCGAGAGCTCACGCGCCGCGTCCTCCCGAAGGGCACCCTGGAGGGGTTCTACGTCGCCAAGCGGAAGAAGCGCGCGAGCACCGTCGACGAGTAGGCGGGTCGGCGCCCGACTGGCGGAGCGCGCCGCCAGCCGGGCGCTCAGCACTCGGTGTAGCGGACCGACACGTTCGTCGCCAGGCCGCCCTGGCTGGTCTCCTTGTACTTGTCCGACATGTCCTCGGCCGTCTGGCGGAGCGTGCGGATGACGGCGTCGAGCGAGACGCGCGCGTTCTCGGGCATCTCGGCGTGGGCCAGCTGCGCCGCGTTGATGGCCTTGACGGCGCCCATCGTGTTGCGCTCGATGCAGGGGATCTGGACGAGCCCGCCGATGGGGTCGCACGTCATGCCGAGGTGGTGCTCCATGGCGATCTCGGCGGCCTGGAAGGCCTGCGCGGGCGTGCCGCCCTCGGCCTCGCAGAGCGCCGCGGCGGCCATGGCGCTCGACACGCCGACCTCGGCCTGGCAG
The DNA here is from genome assembly GCA_964414235.1 of uncultured Rhodothermales bacterium. Classification (GTDB taxonomy): domain Bacteria; phylum Bacteroidota; class Rhodothermia; order Rhodothermales; family Rubricoccaceae; genus Rubrivirga. The sequence continues at coordinate 1,850 of CAYPVZ010000333.1, forward strand.
CCGCCCATGGCGGCGGAGATGGTCGCGCCCTTCTTGAAGAAGGTCCCGACCTCGCCGGCCACCATCAGGAAGTCGACGATGGCATCTTCGCTGACCGGCTCCTCCGAAAAACAGACGTGGTAGAGGAGCACGGAG
>CAYPVZ010000333.1:1994-3196 GCA_964414235.1 uncultured Rhodothermales bacterium
GCGGCGCCGTTGGTCGGCGCCGTGACGACGCGGCCGAGGTTGGCGTTCTCCTCGTTGACCGCCAGCGCGAAGGCGCTGACCCACTGGAGGACCTGCGGGAAGCGGTAGGTCTGCGCGCGGATGGCCTCGATCCACTCGTGGGAGGTCGTGGTCTCGTCGTCGGGCAGGAGGCGGCGGTTGAGGGCGGCGGCGCGGCGCTCGACGCCGAGGCCGCCCGGGAGCACGCCGTCGGTGTGGCAGCCGCGAAAGACGCCCTCGCGCATGACGTCCCACAGCGCGAGCACGTCGCGGCGGATGGCGTCGTCGGAGCGCCACGCGCGCTCGTTGCGCCAGACGACGTCGGCGATGCGGCAGTGGCCCTCCTGGCAGTGGGCGAGCATCTCGGCCGGCACCTGGGCCGGGTGCGGCAGCCGGACGCCCGCCGCCTGCGCCCGCGCCTCGCCCTCGGCCACGACGAAGCCGCCGCCGACCGAGTAGTAGGTCGACGGCCGCTCCCCGCCGCCGACGAGGTGGGCGACGCACGTCATGCCGTTGGCGTGGCCCGGCAGCCGCTCGGCCGGGTGGAAGACGAGGTCGGCCTCGGGGTCGAAGGGCACCGTGCGGCCGCCGAGATCGAGGCGCTTGCCGAGCCGGAGGTCGGCGACGTACTCGGCGATGCGGTCGACGTCGACGGTCACGGGGTCGTGGCCGAGGAGGGCCAGCATGACGGCCTGGTCGGTGCAGTGGCCGCGGCCGGTGAGCGCGAGCGAGCCGTAGAGGTGGACGCGGACGCGCTCGACCTCGGCCAGCGCCCCACTGGCGGCGGTCTCCGCCAGCCACCGCTGCACGGCCCGCCACGGCCCCAGCGTGTGCGACGACGACGGGCCGACGCCGATCTTGAGCATGTCGAACACGCTCAGGGCTTCGGCCGGGGGGACGGGGGTCTCGGCAGTCATGCCGGAAGCTCGCACTTCGCGACCGTCCAGCGCGCCGTCTCCGCCCGCCTCGGCGCCAGGCGGGCGGGGTCGCGGACGAGGGCGCGCGCAGGGCGGGTCAGTGGCTCCTCACGTGGGCCGATGCCGCCCCCGAGCCGCTCCGCGGCTTCGCCGGCCCCCTCCAGAGCGTCTCGGACGACGTCCGAAGCCTCACGAACCATGTCGGAGGTCTCACGAGCCGTCTCGGAAGCGTCGCGAAGCGCGTCGGAGGTCTCGCGAGCCAGCTCC
>CAYPVZ010000333.1:3296-4278 GCA_964414235.1 uncultured Rhodothermales bacterium
AGAGCGTCGCGAACCACCTCCAGAGCGTCGCGAACCACCTCCAGAGCGTCGCGAACCACCTCCAGAGCGTCGCGAAGCGCGTCAAAACCCCTTCACAATCCAGGGGCAGGCTGCGGCAGCCCCGCCTCTCCCCTGTCGATCCGGTCCGGCAGCGGGCCGAGGCGGGCGAGCTTGAGGGCGGCGATCCGGGCCCCGGCGCGGGCGCAGTCGGGCGGCGACTGGCCCGCCAGCCACGCGGCGAGGAAGCCGGACCAGAAGGCGTCGCCAGCGCCGGTGGCATCGACGGGCGTGACGGGCTCCGCAGGCACCTCCTCCTCTCCTCCGTCCCAGACGACGAGCGCGCCGTCAGCGCCACGCGTGAGGCAGACGAGGGCGGCGCCGAGCTGGCGGAGGCGGTCGAGGGCCTCGGCGTCGGAGGCGGGCGCCTCGCCCCAGAGGCGTGCGAGGTCGTCGCGGCTGCACTTGACGAGCGGGCCGAGCGCGAGGTACCGACGGACGGCGTCCTGCACCTCGGCGCGGCGGGCGTCGGTGCGGGGCGCGACGTTGACGTCGATGGAGACCGTTCGCCCGAGACGGTGGGCGCGAGCGGCGGCGTCGAGGAGCGTCGCGCGGGCGGGCTCGCGGCTGAGGGCGAAGCCGGACGTGTGGAACAGGCGCGCGCGGCCGAGGAGGGCGTCCGGGAGCTGGTCCGGCGTGAGGTGGCGGTCGGCGGTTCGGTAGAGGGCGAAGTCGGGCGTTCCGGTGGAGCGCGCGACGGTGACCACGCTCGTCGGCTCCTCCGGGTGCGCCGCCAGCCGGGCGTCGACGCCGACGCGCGTGGCCTCGCGCCGGAGGACGCGCCCGAGGCTGTCGTCGCCGACGGTGGCGACGAGGGTGACGGGGACGCCGAGGCGGGCGAGGTTGGAGGCGAGGTTGGCCGGGCTGCCGCCCGCGTGGCGCTCGAAGGTCGCCGCGGCGCCGAGGTCGTCGACCGGCGCTGTCG
>CAYPVZ010000334.1:0-4245 GCA_964414235.1 uncultured Rhodothermales bacterium
GCCGAGGCCGCCGAGATCGCCGCCGAGGCCCGCGCCGCCGACCTCCTCGGCGACGACGTGCTCGCAGACGCCCTCGCCGCCGACTACGCCGAGGCCCTCGCCGCCATGGCCGACGACCTCAACACGCCCGTCGCGCTCGCGGCCGCCTACCGCGGCGCCAACGGCATCCTCGGCCGCCACCGCCAGTCCCCCCTCTCCGGCGCCTCCGCCCGCACCGCGCAGCGCTTCCTCGACCAGGTCGACGCCCTCCTCGGCATCGTCTACGCCGCCGAGGCCCCCGCCGACCCGCCCGAGAACGACGCGCTGGCGGAGCAGGTCGACGCCCTCCTCGTGGCGCGTACCGAGGCCCGCCAGTCGAAAGACTGGGCCCGCGCCGACGCCATCCGCGACGAGCTGGCCGCGCTCGGCGTCGAGGTCATGGACACGCCCGCCGGCCCCACCTGGCGGCGCCTCACCTAGGCCTCGCAGGCGCCTCCCGTTCGGATCCGGGCGCCCTTCGCAGCCAGACACCGGGCGCGGGCGGACGAGCCGCAGCAGCGTTCGAGGCTCCAGGACCCGTCGTCCGAGCGGGTTCTTAGGGGCGGGCTCGGTATGGACGATACGCCGAGGCCCTGACGTCGGCCCTGTCGCCAGCGATGCCCACCGAGTCCGTCCGCTACCTGACCTGGCGCTACATCACGGCCCTGGTCGCGATCGCCGCGTCGATCGTCGCGTCGGGCGTGCTGGTCGAGGCGATCCTGGTTTCCCGCACCCAGGACGCGCGTCAGGTCAACGTGGCCGGGCGCCAGCGGATGCTGAGCCAGCGGATCGCCAAGAACGCGCTACTGCTGAGGATGGGGCAGCAGGAGGCCTCAGCAACTCTCGATGCCGACCTCGCGGAATGGCTCTCAGTCCACCGGGGGCTCCTCGACGGCGCCCCCGAGCGCGACCTCAAGGCCATCGACGCCCCCGCGATCCGTGCGGCCCTCGATTCGCTCACGGGGCCGACCGAGCGCGTCCGGGCCGGGGTCTCCGGGCTTCGGCTGGCGGTCGACGAGGGCGACGGGGGCCGGGCGGATCGCGCTCTGGACGCCATCCTCTCGGCAGAGCAGACGTTCCTCCCCAGGATGGACCGGCTCGTGTTCGCGCTCGACGCCGAAGCGACGAGGGCGGTCTGGCGTCTCCGCGGGACCATCTTCGTCCTCTTCGGCGGCATCCTGGCGATCCTCGTGGCCGTGGCCGTGTTCGTCTTCCGGCCGGCCGTCGCGGGCGTCGCCCGGTCCATCCAGCGCGCCGACGCGCAGAGGCGCCTGCTCCGGGCCGTGATCGACGCCATCCCGGACTACATCGACGTCAAGGACACCGAGGGGCGGGCGACCCTCCGGAACCGCGCCAGCGCGGCCGCCCTCGGCCTGGAGGACCCGGACGACGCCGTGGGCCAGACCGACGCCGAGTCCTCACGAGCGAGCGGGCGACCGGATCTCGGCGAGGCCTCGCTGGCCGAGGACCTCGCGGTGGTGCGCACCGGGGAGCCGGTCGAGAACCGCGAGGAGCGCTCGGCCGAGGGCGGCTGGCTCCTCACCACCAAGGTCCCGCTCCGAGCCCCCGACGGCGCCATCATCGGCGTCGTCGGGGTGTCCCGAGACGTGACCGAGGCCCGCGCGGCCCAGGCCAAGTTCCGCGCCCTCGTCGAGCACTCGGTTGTGGGGACGGCCATCATCCAGGACGGCCGCATCGTCTACGCCAACCCCCGGACGGAGGGGATCTTCGGCTACGACCCCGGCGAGATGGGCGGGATGGACGTCATGAACCTGATTCTGGAGGAGGACCGGCCCCTCGTCCGCGAGAACATGCGGCGCCGGATCGAGGGCGAAGTCGACGTCGTGAGCTACGAGGCCCGGGGCGTCCGCAAGACCGGCGAGATGATCCGCCTCGAGCTGGCCGGCGTGGCGGGCGAGCACGGCGGGCGCCCCGCCATCATCGGCACGCTCAGCGACGTCACCGAGCGGCACGAGATGGAGCAGATCCTCTTCCACAAGGCCCACCACGACGACCTGACGGGGCTCCCCAACCGGCTCCTCTTCGCCACGCGGCTGGAGGGCGCCCTGGCCGAGGTGGACCGGGACGGCGGGTTCGCCGTGCTCTTCGCCGACCTCGACCGCTTCAAGGTGGTCAACGACACGCTCGGCCATTCGGCCGGCGACCACGTCCTCCAGGCCGTCGCGTGCCGGCTCCGCCAGTCGGTCCGGCCCCAGGACACCGTGGCCCGGCTCGGCGGTGACGAGTTCGCCATCCTCCTCGCCGGCCTCCCACGCCCCGAGCTCGCGGAGAGCACCGCGGCCCGCATTCGCGAGGCCCTTCTCGCTCCCATCCGCGTCGCGGGCCGGGACCTCTCCGTGGGGAGCTCCATCGGCATCGTCCGCGGCCGCGCCGACCACCGGACGCCCGACGCCGTGCTCCGCGAGGCCGACCTCGCGATGTACGAGGCCAAGGCGGCCGGGCGGGGCCGAGCGGCGACCTACAGCCCGGACGCACACGGGCCCGCCAGCCAGCGGTTCCGGCTCGAAATGGACCTCCCCGGCGCGCTCGCCCGCGACGAGTTCTGGCTGGCCTACCAGCCCATCGTCGGGCTGGCGGATGGCGCCCTCATCGGCTTCGAAGCCCTCGTCCGGTGGAACCACCCCGAGCTCGGCCTCCTCTACCCCGGCGCCTTCATCGCCGCCGCCGAGGAGAGCGGGCAGGGCATCGACCTCGACCGCTGGGTGCTCCGGCAGGCGTGCCGCCAGATGGGGGCCTGGAGCCAGGAGATCGGGCCGGACGCGGTCCTCCTGCTCAACGTCAACTGCACCGGCCGCGACCTGCTCGATGGCCAGTATCAGGACGCCATCCGCCAGATCCCCGGCGAGACCGGGTTCGACGCGGACCGGCTCCTGCTGGAGATCACCGAGACCCTCCTCGTCGAGGACGCACAGGGCGTGACCGCCGAGCTCCGGGCGCTCCAGGAGCGCGGCGTCCGCTTCTGCATCGACGACTTCGGGACGGGCTACTCCTCGCTCTCGGTTCTCCACACGCTCCCCGTCGACAAGATCAAAGTGGACCGGTCGTTCGTGAACGACATGGACGTCCGGAGCGAGAGCCGAGAGCTGGTCCGGACGGTGATCCGCCTCGGCCAGATCCTCGACAAGGCGGTCGTGGCCGAGGGGATCGAGCGGCCCGACCAGCTCCGAGCACTTCGGGAGATGGGGTGCGCCTACGGGCAGGGCTACTTCTTCGCGAAGCCGCTCGCCCCTGACGACGCTCGTGCCCTCATCCGATCCGAGCGCCTCCCGTGGCAGGACCACTGGGACACCACGCCCGAGTACGCGGCCACAGCCTGAGGGCATCCCCTGTCGACCTCCTCGACAGAGTCGATGAGCACCCCGCGAGGCAGGCGATGGCCTCCTGGCGGCGCTGCCGTGGGCCCCCTGCCCCCCGGCCGATCGATGGAGAGGTCCACCCGAGAGGACACGACACGACACCCTGCCGCGGCCCACCCGGCCTGAAGCCGGGCCCCGTCCCCGCATTGGCCCCGCACCGCCCACGGACCATCCCCGCCACTGGCGGAATGAGCGCGCGCACGGCCACGACAGCCGCGCACACCGCCACGACGTCAGCTTACACGGTCGAAATGGCCGCGTACACTGCCACGACGTCAGTCGACAGACCAGCAATGCCCACCGACACGGCCACAATGTCAGGCTACAGGATCGCGACGCTCATCGACACGGCCACAATGTCAGGCGACAGGGCCGCAATGCCCATCGACGTGGTCACGACGCCAGCGGACCACGTCGCACCGGGATCGGACAGAGCCGCGATGGCCGTCGACAGGACCGCCACGGGCCGCGCTACAGAGACGACGCCCCCGCCCGCCTCCTCATCGAAGCGGGCGGGGACGGGAACGCCTCAGGAGCCGGCGCCGGCCTCGACCTCGGCCCAGACGCCGGCGTGGTCGCTGGGCCAGAGGCCGTCGACCCGCTCGGCGGGCGTGTCGAGCACCACCTCGCTCGCCGCCGCGGGGTGGAATCCGCGCGTGAGCACCACGTCGATCCGCGTCGAGAGCTGCGAGGTGGGGTTGCGGAGGGTCTCCGACTGGCAGCACGTCGGGACCGCCCCGACGATGAATGCGTCCTCCAGCTCGCGGGCCGTGAGAAGCGCGTAGCTCTGCCCGGCCGCGTTCCCGTTCGAGTTGATGTCGCCGACGACGATGACCGGGCCCGACCCGGC
>CAYPVZ010000335.1:0-4237 GCA_964414235.1 uncultured Rhodothermales bacterium
TTCTGGGACGCGCCGCCAGTCGGCCGCGGCGAGAGCGTCCCAGAACCCGTCGTCGTGCGCGGGCCGGACCGACCGCACTACGCCCGCATCCGCCGCCCGACGGCGGCGGGCAGGTCCTCGTCGACATCCGATTCCAGGTCGTCGGCGAGGAGGGCCGGGTCGAGCAGCGGCTGGGACTCGGGCTCGGGGATGGTCACGCCTGCGACGCTGAGGGCGTCTTCGAGCGACGCGATCCGATCCTCCAGCGGCACGACGGCCGCCTCGACGGCGTCCCGGATGATCTGCTTGAGCTCACTCGCTCGGAGCCCATCCCCCTTCTGCGCGGCGTACTTCGCCTTCTTCATCTCGCTCACGGTCCCGAAGATGATGCCCGGGAGGATAACGAAGATGCAGACGATGGCGACGATGGAGGTCATGGCGGGGGTGGGTGACTCCAGCGACGTACGCCCGAAGTCTGCGCGGGTTACGGGAGGAGAAACAGGCTCTCGTAGAGCCCGATGCTGCCGCGGTCGACGACCAGCTTCTGGTGCTCCGGGCGGGTCTCGCGCGCGACGAGCATCGCCACCGCGCCTCCTTCCGACCGAACGTCCTGGACGTAGCGCTCCGAGAGGTAGTGGCTCAGCTCCAGCGCCGTGACGGCGCCGTTGTGGTCCTGGTCGGCCTGGCGCTGGGCGACGGCGTCGGCGAAGAAGCGCGAGAGGAAGCCGCCGGCCTCGAACTTGAGCGCGACCGCCGAGACGATGTCCTCCTCCGACGAGAAGAGCCCCATCCGGCCGGGCTGGCTGATGACGTCCTTCGAGAAGCCGCCCGAGAAGCACGCGTCGAGCACGATGAGTTGGCGCGACGACGGGAGCGACGAGAGCAGCGCGTCGAGGTCGTCGTCGAGCAGCGGCGCGTCGAAGAGCTCGATGGACTCGTCCTTCCCATCGGGGTCCTGGCGCTGGAACGACATCCGCTCGTACTGTCCGCCGTGGCCGGAGTAGAAGAGGACGAACATGGTGCGGTCGTCGGCGCGCGCCGCCAGCTGGCGGAACGCATCGCGGACGTTGGCGACGGTGGCCTCGCGGTCGGTGAGCAGGATCCCGTCGCGGGGGTCCATCCCGGCGTCGACCATCGCATCGCGGGCGACGGTCGCGTCGTGGGCCGTGTACTGGAGGTCGCCCATCCGGTCGTAGTCCGAGATGCCGACGAAGAGACCGACGATGCGGTCGTAGGCCAGCGGCTCCGGCCGGAGCGCGTCGGCCTGGCTCACGTGGAGCCGGTACGTGCCGGTTTCGCCCGCGCGGAAGCTGGTCGCGGTGATGCGGTAGCGGCCGGTCTCGGGCATGAGGAACTCCAGCGCCGCATTCGTCGAGCCCTCGATGCCGTCGTCGTTGTCGAGCCGGTCGCCCGAGGGCGAGGTCACGATGAGGTAGGTGTCGAAGTCGTCCGACGTCATCTCGACGCGGACCGGCTCGCCCGCCTCGCCGTCGAACGTGTGGACTTCCATGTACTCGCCGCTGTCGAGCCGCTGGTCACTCGCGTCGAGCTGGCCCGAGATGGCCTCGTCGAGGTCGAGCCGGCCCGCCGTCGGCGTCGAATACGCGCGCGTGCGGCCCTCGGACGGCCGGCGGTCGGAGACCGGCGTCCCCTCGCCGCCGCGCGGGCGGCTCTCGGTCACCTGACCGAACCGCTCGGTCAGGTCGAGCCCCAGCTCGTAGGCGCCGGTCTCGCCGCTGGCGAACGACGTGACGATCACGGTGTAGGTGCCGGGCTCGGTCAGGTCTATCTCCAGCAACGAGTGCCCGATGCGCCCGCCGCCGTCGTCATCGGTCGAGACGTTCCCGCTGGGGCCCTGGATGGCGAGGTACGTGTCGAAGTCGTCCGACGTGAGGTCGGCGCGGAGTCGCTGGCCGGGCACGCCGTCGAACGTGTAGCGATCGAGGTACTCGCCCGACGAGAGCGTCTCGTCGCCGGCCGCCAGCCGGCCGGTCTCGGTGCGGACGCCGGCCGAGACCGAGGCGTCGTCGCCGCGCAGCGCCAGCCGGTACGCGCCCGTCGCGCCGACGGCGTACGACGTGACCGTCACCTCGTACGACGCGCCCGCGCGGGTCTGAACGACGAGGAGCGACCGGTCGAGCGCGCCCTCGTAGTCGTCGTTGTCGAACTGGTCGCCGTCGGGCGTCTCGACGATCAGGTACGGGTCGAAGTCGTCCGAGGTGAGGTCGACGACGAGCGAGCCGCCGTCCCCGACGACGGTGTAGGTGTCGCGGAACTCGCCCGACTGGAGCGTCCCGTCGCCGCGCTCCAGCCGGCCCGTCTCGGTGCGAACGCCTCCCCCCGAGGTCCCACCCCTCTCTACCTCACGGCCGTCGACGTCGTACATCAGCCGATAGTCGCCCTGCTCGCCCGGCTGGTAGGTCGTAACGACGATCTCATACGTCCCGGCCTCTCGGACCGTCACGTCGAGGCAGGAGCGCGTCGTGTCGCCCTCCGTGCAGTCGTCGTTCTCCTCCTGAAGCTCGCCCGGCCCGCGGACGATGACGTACGGGTCGAAGTCCTGGGAGGAAAGCGTCACGTTGAGCCGCTGCCCCGCATCGAGACGCACCTCGTGGATGTCGAAGTACTCGCCGGACCCCAGCGTCTCGTCGCCGGGCCCGAGCGAACCGGCGCCGCCATCCGCCCCACCTCCGGACACGGCCCCACCGTCTCCAGACGTCGTGATCTCGACCTGGTACGCCCCGGTCTCCCCCGCTTCGTACGACGTCACGAGGATGCGAACGCGCCCGTCGCGGTCAGCCACAAACTCGGCGCAGGAGCGGGTCGTCTCCCCCTCCGTGCAGTCGTCGTCGTCCGCCTGCTCGCCCGATCCCGACTTGATGATGACGTAGGTGTCGAAGTCCTGCGACGTGACCACGGCGCGGACCGTCTCGCCGCGGCGGGCCTGGACGGCGTACTCGTCGAGGTACTCGCCCGAGTCGAGCTGGTCGTCGCCCGGAGCGAGGCGGCCGGTGTAGGTCTGCGCGCTGGCAGCAGTCGCCGCCAGCAGGACGAGGAGGATCGGAAATCGAGACATGGGAGGACGGGAGGAGCATGACCAAGCTAGGGCCGCCCCGGCGAGCGGGCTTCCCCCCCGCCGGTGAGGCCTCAGCCGAGGCCGAAAAGCGCGCGGGCGTTGGCCGTCGTCGCCTCAGCGACAGCCTCGACGGTCATCCCCAGGACCTCCGCCAACCGGGCGGCGACGAGGGCGACATAGGCCGGCTCGTTGCGCTGGCCCCGGTGCGGCACCGGCGCGAGGTACGGACCGTCCGTTTCGAGCACGATCCGGTCCAGCGGGATGTCAGCGATGGCCTCGGGCACCCCGGCGTTCTTGAACGTCAGCGTCCCGCCCAGGCCAACGTGGAAGCCGAGATCAAGCGCTTCGGCCGCGAGCCACGGCGGACCGCCGAAGCAGTGAAACACGCCCCGGAGCGCGTCGCCGCCCGGCACGGTCTCCCGCGTCTCGCGGAGGATGCGGACGACGTCCTCGGCACACGCGTCGCTCCCCTTCTGGTCGCGGATGTGGAGCACGAGCGGGAGCCCATGGAGCACCGCCAGCCGGGCGTGCTCTCGCAGCGACGACTGCTGCAGCGTAATGTGCTCCCGACTCCAGTAATAGTCCAGCCCCGTCTCCCCCACCGCGAGGACGCGCGGAGCGGAGAGCGCGGCCTGGACCGCCGCCAGCGCGTCGGGCGGGCAGTCCTGGACGTAGGTCGGATGGAGACCGGCCATGGCGTAGACGCCGTCGTGCCGATCGGCCAGGGCGAGCGAGGCCTCAATGGAGGCCGGGTCGACGGCCGGCAGGATCATCGTCGTGACGCCGGCTTCGCGAGCCCGCGCGACCACGGCGTCGCGGTCGGCGTCGTAGGCATCGGCGTAGAGGTGGACGTGGGTGTCGACGAGGGTCGGGGGAGCAGTCATGCCCCTGCCACGCCCCGGCGCCGGTCTAGATTCCGCCATGCCCACGGCGCCCCGCCCGCTCGCCCGCCTGCTGGCGCTTGCGCTCGCCGCGCTAGCGCTGCTGCCCGTCGTCGCGCTGGCGGTGAGCTGGGCCGAGTTCGTCCGCCAGACCGGCCTGCCGCTGCGCGAGACGCCGACGCGCGGGTTCGACGGAGTGCGATGGGAGGGCAACGAGCCGACGGCGGCCTACGTCCTCCCTCGCGGCGCCGGCGCCATGGCCGGCATCATCGCCATGCGGCTCCACAGCGACGACGCGCGG
>CAYPVZ010000336.1:0-4210 GCA_964414235.1 uncultured Rhodothermales bacterium
TTCACGCGCGAGGCCGCGCCGTTCCCCGTCGCCACCGAGGCGGGCGACCTGCCGGTCCCGTTCGTCGGCGGCTTCTTCGAGCCGCGCCCGGCGCTCGTCGACATCGACGGCGACGGCGACGCGGACCTCATCCTGAACGTGGGCGGTGCGGGGCTCCAGCTCTTCGAGCGTGACGGCGACCAGTTCGTCTGGAAGACCGACCGGCTCAGCGGCATCGAGCCCGGCAACTGGTCCACCTTCGGCGACCTCGACGGGGATGGCGACCTCGACCTGCTCGCGCGCGGCGACCCGGGCCGCGTGCGCTACTGGCGGAACGTGGGGACGCCGCCGGCTCCGGTCTTCGAGGTCGGCGCCGAGACGCTGCTCGACGCGGCGGGCCAGCCCGTCCACATCGAGGACTCGTCGATCCCGGCCCTCGGCGACCTCGACGGCGACGGCGACCCCGACCTCTTCGCGGGCAAGGCGGACATCGGCACGATCACGTACTACCGCACGGACGGCGTCGATGCGGACGGCGTCCCGATCCTGACGTTCGTCACCGACCGCTACCAGGACATCGTCGTCTACGAGGAGAACCCGCAGTGCCGCTCGGCCGGCACGACCGGGCGTGGCTCGATGCGCCACGGCGCGAACGCCATCGCCATCCAGGACCTCGACGGCGACGGCCCGCCCGAGCTGTTCTGGGGCGACTTCTTCGCGCCGAGCCTCTTCTACTTCGTCAACCAGGGCACGACGACGGCGCCGGACCTCGTGCTCGGCAGTGAGCGCTTCCCGGTCGGCCAGCCGCTCTCCTCGGGCGGCTACAACGCGCCGACCTACGGCGACGTCGACCGCGACGGCGACCCCGACCTCGTCGTGGGCGTCCAGCGCGGGCTCTGCTTCCAGTCGCAGACCGCCGTCGCCAACCTGATCTATTTCGAGAACGCCGGCACGGCCGAGGCGCCCGACCTCCAGCTCCGCACGGACCGGCTCATCGAAGGTCTCGACGTGGGGAGCCGCTCGACGGCCGCGCTGGCGGACCTCGACGGCGACGGCGACCTCGACCTGATCCTCGCCAACGAGTCGAACCTGACCGACCCGTCGCGTGCAGCGCTGGACCGCTACGAGAACGTCGGCACCGCGACGGCGCCGTCGTTCCGGCTGGCGGAGGCCGACTGGCTCGCGCTGGCCTACGACTACGGCGCCTACGCGCCGGTCGTCGGTGATCTGGATGGCGATGGCGACCTCGACCTGCTGGTCGGTGGCTTCAACGGCCGGTTCGCGCTCCTCCGCAACACGGGCTCGTCGACGGCGCCCAGCTACACGCGCGAGGACGACCGCTTCGGCGGCATCGACGTGGGCCAGTACGCGCGCGGCACGCTCGGCGACCTCGACGGCGACGGCGACCTCGACCTCATCGGCGGCGCCTCGAACGGGCGAATCCGCGTCTACCGCAACATCGGCACGGCGCAGGCGCCGGCCTTCACGACTGAGAGCAACGGCACGCCCGGCGCCGCCGACCTCGCGTTCCAGGCGAGCATCGGCCTGCCCGAGGGCGTCGACGGCGATAGTGCACCGGCCCTGGGCGACCTCGACGGGGATGGCGACCTCGACCTGCTCGTGGGCACCGCCAGCGGCGCGCTCCGCGTGTTCGAGAACGTCGGTACGCGCACAGCGCCGCAGTTCCAGGAGGCCGAAGCGATTCCGGCCGGCCGGCGCCGCACGGCTCCCGCGCTGGGCGACCTCGACGGCGACGGCCGGCCGGAGATCCTCGCGGGCACGGCGGCCGGCGGCCACCTCTTCTGGCGCAACGGCGGCGGCACGTTCGGTGAGGCGAAGCCCACGCCGGGCTCCGGTCTCCGCGTGATCCCGAACCCCTCGACCGGCGCCGTCGCCTTCCAGGCGGATGCCGAGGCGGGAGAGGTTGTCGTGTTCGACGCCGTCGGGCGGCGCGTGACGCGGCTGGCGCTGGCGGCGGGCGCGGCCGAGTGGGACGGCCTCGACGGTCGCCAGCCCGCGGCAGCCGGGGTGTATCTCGCTCAGCTTCGAGCAGACGACACGGTCGAGACGGTGTCCTTCACGCGCGTGCGGTAGCGAGTTTATCTGACTCGTCGTCGCTGAACCCTAGTTTTCCTGACTTTCGTGTTTCGCATTATTTCTATTTGGCTCGTGCTTTTATCCCTGGTTGCCACCCTGGCAGCATCCCAGGTGCAGGCGCAGGGCTCTATCTGCTGGCCTGGGCACGGCGTTTCTGCGCTTACCCACAGCGTGCTCTTGATCTACTATGCCAGGGGGGAGTCCGACAATCTGGAGTCTGCCCTCGACGCCTTGTCGCAAGACGCCGGTCTCGTCACCGAATGCTCCAGCGCGGACGATGAACGGCAGGAGGTCGTCATGGAGATCGCGGCTCGCCACTACGGTTCGATAGGAGAGCCAGAGCGTGGGGTGGCCGTGATCGAAGCGTTTCTGCCGGGCTTGTCGGGAGAAGTTCAAACGCGCTGGATCTCCGTCCGAGATACTCTTTCCCGATCCGGTAGGTGGCCTGCACCACGAGTTGAGGAATGGGATGGGACGCATTCGGCAGAACCCGTAAACACGGATCTCTACTCCAGTGCCGAGTTGTGGCGGCTGACGTGTGGCGGGCACTCAGGGCAGTTCGGTCTCTTGAGGACTCGGCGGGGGTTCCAGAGTCTTGGGACACGCTCCGTGACAAGCAACGTCCCGCCTTACTTCCTGGAAGGAGACGCCGATGAACTCGGAGAGCGATATCCCACGCTTGAGGCCGCGGCCGGCGGGCTATGCGGATCGTCTTCATGAGTTAGCTGGGCCTATGGGTGCTCCGGCCCCGACGTGACAGCCCCCGCCTCGGCATCGAGGCGGACCAACCCGGCGGTCCTCGGTCCATCGTCCTCGGTCCAGCCCGTCGCAGACGGGCGCCTACACCCAGCCCTTGCGGCGGAAGTAGGCCAGCGTGCCGAACGTGATCAGCGCCATCAGGCCGAGCAGCACGTAGTAGCCGTAGCGCGTGTGCAGCTCCGGCATGTCGTCGAAGTTCATCCCGTAGAGGCCCGTCAGGAAGCCGAGCGGGAGGAAGATGGTGCCGACCACCGTGAGCACCTTCATCACCTCGTTCTGCCGCGCGCCGATCGACGAGAGGTAGAGGTCCGAGAGCGAGCCGAGCACCTCGCGGACCGACTCCAGCACCTCGACGGCCTGCACGAGGTGGTCGTAGGCGTCGCGGAGGTAGGGCCTGGTGGCGGGCTGGACGTAGGGCGTGTCCTCGCGCTGCAGGCCCGCCAGCACCTCGCGAAGCGGCCACACGGCGCGCCGCAGCACGACGACCTCGCGGCGGAGGCTCGAAATCGCGGCCTGGACGTTCGGGCCGGGGTCGTCCAGCGCGCGGTCCTCCAGCGTCTCCGTCGCGTCGCCGATCCGCTCCAGCGTCACGAACACGTGGTCCACGACGAGGTCGAGCAGCGCGTAGAGCAGGTAGTCCGGGCCGGACTGGCGGACGCGGCCGGCGGCGGTCCGAATCCGGTCGCGGACGGCGTCGAACACGTCGCCGGGCGTCTCCTGGAAGCTGAGGACCCAGCTCGGCCCGAGGACGAGGCCGACCTGCTCGACGAGGTGGCCGAGCGTCGTCGGGTCGCCGTCGCAGTAGGCCAGCGACGCGTCGAGCTCGGTGGCCCGGATCATCTGGGTGACGACGAAGACGACCGGCCCGGCCTCGCTCTCGTAGACCTCCAGCTTGGGCCGCTGGTGGGTGTGGACGAGATCCTCGACGAGCAGCGGGTGGAGCCCGAACGCCGCGCCGAACGACGCGATGCTCTCGACGTCGACCACGCCGTCGACGTTGATCCAGGTCACGCCGGGGCCGTCGGCCAGCGCGCGGGCCTCGGCAGGCGTGGCCCCGAGGGTCTCCTGGAAGCCGTCCGCGTCGAACCGGAAGGCGGTGACGAAGGCGGGCGTGGCGCCGGCGCTGCCCGCGAGGACGCCGGGCGCGTGGCCAACCGTGCCGGAGCGGCGCTCGACGAGCCGGCTCCGGGCGCGCGGCGTCCTCGGCGTGCTCCGGCGGTCCATCAGACGGTCGGCGGCGGCGGGGCGTCGCGCTGGACGGACTCGGTGCGGCGGGCGACCTCGTCGGCCAGCCGGTGCTTCTCGTCGGCCTCGGTGGGCGGCGGGCGGCGGGTCACGACGGGCTCGGCCACGACGACGTCCGGCTCGGCCTTGG
>CAYPVZ010000337.1:0-4210 GCA_964414235.1 uncultured Rhodothermales bacterium
GCGGTTCTGCTGCTGCCCATGATCCTGTCGCGCGCCGTCGAGGCGGAGCACGCGGTCCGCCAGGGCGGCTCGTAGAGGAAGGGAGGAAGGCCGACGCCGCCGTGGCGTCTGACGAATCCGCGCCCGAGGCCGAGTCGTAATCGGGCCTCCCCACCGCCCGTCCGATGCCTGAGACGCTCGACCTGCCCGTCCTCGATTCGCTCGATCCCACCGAGATCGCCCGCGTCGGCTTCGTCCACGAGGAGATCGACCCGACGCTCGACCTGTTCGACGAGATCGAGCGGCTGAAGGAGGAGAAGAACGCAGTCCTGCTCGCCCACTACTACCAGGAGGGCGACATCCAGGACGTGGCCGACTACATCGGCGACTCGCTCGGGCTGGCGCGCGAGGCCGAGAAGACCGACGCCGACCTGATCGTCTTCGCGGGCGTCCACTTCATGGCCGAGACGGCGAAGATCCTCAACCCAGGCAAGAAGGTCATCCTGCCCGACCTGCACGCCGGCTGCTCACTCGCCGACAGCTGCCCTCCGGACGAGTTCGCGGCCTTCCGGGCGCAGTACCCGGACCACATTGTGGTCAGCTACATCAACTGCTCAGCGGCGATCAAGGCGCAGACGGACATCATCTGCACGTCGTCGAACGCCGAGCACATCGTCCGCCAGATCCCCGAGGACCAGCCGATCATCTTCGCGCCGGACCGCAACCTGGGCCGCTGGCTGATCAAGGAGACCGGCCGCGACATGGTGCTCTGGCAGGGGGCCTGCATCGTCCACGAGATCTTTTCGGAGCAGAAGCTGGTCCGCCTCAAAGCGCGGTACCCCGGTGCGCCGGTCCTCGCGCACCCCGAGTGCGAGGAGGCCGTCCTCCGCCACGCCGATCACATCGGCAGCACGTCGTCGATCCGTCGCTACGCAGCCGAGAGCGAGGCCGACACGCTGATCGTGGCGACGGAATCCGGCATCCTGCACCAGATGCAGAAGGACAGCCCGGAGAAGACGTTCGTCGCGGCGCCGCCGGACAACGGGTGCGCGTGCAACGACTGCCCGCACATGAAGCTCAACACGCTCGAAAAACTCTACCTCTGCCTGAAGTACGAGGCGCCGGAGCTGGTAATGGACGAGGACCTCCGCACGCGCGCACTCCGGCCGATCCAGCGGATGCTGGAGATGAGCCAGGGGGTTCAGTGAGTGTGAGGCGCAGCTTCGCGCTTCTGGCTTTCCTACTGTCGAGCGCAACCGCCAGTCGGGCTCAGTATGATCACCTGGTCCCTGAGATCGGGGTCCTGTCCGGGTCCTCGTTTTCGATGGAATACGACCTCGTACTCCGGCAGACGTTCGGTCTGGAGGAGGATGACCGCGACTTGGTGGCTCGGATGGTGGTCACGGATAGGGAGTGGGTCGTCGAAGTTCGGAAGGTCGGCGGGCGATACGAAGTGGTCGTTGGCGTCCCCGACAGCTCGGTCTGGTATTCCGCCTACCATCATCACGCGGACGGGAGTATCACCCATGATCTGGTTCCTCGGCCGGTGACGTGGACGCGTCGGGAGTTGCCCACGTTGACAGCGGAGACGGTCGGAGAAGCCTGGCGGCGCACCCTCCTCGCTGCCCACTATCCCCGGGTCCCCGTCCACCCTCTCGACGGGTTCACCGCTCATTTCGCAGCAGTCGGAGGCGGCCATGGGATCCTCTCTGGAGAAGCCTGGAGCCCGCGCGGAGAGAATCCTCCAGGCCTTCTCTATGCTCTGGGGCGCCGCCTTCGCCAGTATGTGGAGGAGGAAGAGACGGTGGCGGGGCTGCTTCAGGGGGCGAGAAGCGTCCTTCGTTCCCTTGATGCGCAAACGTTCTGACGCTCGCGCTCGGCGTCGGTCTCTGTTCTGCTGGCGGCGCCCACCGACGCCGCCCGCAGGGCATCGCTACAACGCGAAGGGAATCACGAGACGGATCTCCCACGGCTCGCCCATGTGGTTGACGAACGTCGCTCCGCGAACCACACGGAGCGCCTCCTCGTCGAGTCCGTGTCCGGGCCCGTCCACGACGAAGGCGTCCTCGACGGTCCCGTTCTCGGCGACGGTGAGCTGGACGACGACGTGGCCCTCGATGCCCGCGGTGCGCGCCTCGTCCGGGTAGCGGAGCTGCGCCGTGAGCCCCTCGATCCCGCCGATCAACTCAACGGTGTCGTCGACCTCGGCGGGCTCGGGAGGCGGCGCGAGGGAGCCGGTCGGGGTTCCGTTTTGCTCCGCGAGGTACGCCCGGATCTCGTCCAGCGTCCGGGTCCCGACGCGGCGCCGCTCGTCATCCGTGACCGCCAGCGAGTCGATGGCGTCGAGGTACCACACGTCGTCGCGGACGGTGAACTGGGTGCCGTAGATCTGCGGCTGGCCAATCGTGAGCCGGTACCGATCCTGCGCCGCGGCGGCCAGCCAGCGCGCACGCTCGAAGCCCATGCGCTCCGCCGTGGCGGCGAGGTCCCACGCCGTCTTATGGGAGGTCGAATCGGGGCCGTGCTGGAAGATCATCGCGGCGTGGTAGTGGTCTGCGCCCGTCCGGACGGCCCCGGCCTCCAGCATCGCCAGCACCTCGCGGCGGTGCTCGGCGTCGTGGCGCTCGATCATCGTCCAGTCCAGCCCCTCGGCCCGACGATCGTCCTGGTCCTGGGTGAAGAGAGCGGCGAGGCGGGCATTGTCGGCCGGTGGGGCGGAGGCCGTCTGGTGGGGGCCCGTACACGCGGCCAGGGCGAGGAAGGCCCCGAGGGGCAGGAGGCGGAGCATGGGTAGCTTGGAAGGGGCGGGATTTGAAAATGATACAGTACCAATCCTGATGGGACAAGCCCCTTCTACCGACGGCGTCGAGCGGACCCTCGGCATTCTCGGACCGGCCGTGGTCGGACAGCGCCTCCGGCGGGCCCGGCTTCGGCAGGGGCTCTCCGTGCGTGACCTCGCGGCGGCGGCCGGCATGAGCAAGACGTCCGTGGTCCGGCTGGAGGCCGGCGAGTCGGTGCGGGCCTCTACCGTGCGCCGGGCGTGCGATGCGCTGGGCCTCCACGTCGGCCGGCTGGCGGATCTCTCGGACGATGGCGCCAGCCCGGCCGCCGTCCATCGTCACGGCGATGACCACTGGGTCGACATGGCCGACCTCGGGGGCGGCCCGCTCGGAGGCGCCGAACGGCCTCTCCGGCCTGACGAGCGCGCGGCAGCGGCGGCCGACGGTGCCGTTCCGCTCTGCATGATCCGGGCGCGCCTGCCCGGCGGTCGCGTGCTCCCGTCGATCTTGGAGCTCTACGGGCCGAGCGATCTTCGGAGCCACGCCGGCGAGGAGTTCGTCCACGTCCTGTCCGGCCGGGCTCGCCTGGAGGTTGGGGGAGAGGCGTACGAGCTGGACGAGGGGGAATCGATGACGTTCTGGAGCGCCGAGCGCCACCGCTACGCCCCGGCCGACCCCGGCGCCGTGCCGGTCCGCCTCCTCTCCGTCCGCGTCGACGGCTGACGGCCTAGCCGCCGATCCGGATACCGACGAGCGGCTCGAATCGGCGCTCGACGAGAAAGCGCGGCGGGTCGTCGCCGTAGCCGTCGGCCTCGGTGAGCTGGCGGTAGCCGTAGCGCGAGCGGACGAAGACGACGCCGCGCCGGCCGAGCGGCGCCCGGACGTCGAGCACGAGCGCGTTGAGTGCCCCGAGTTCGCGGATCAACTCGAAGAAGCCCCGGAAGTCCTGGCGTTCCAGGGCTAACTCGACGCGCGTCTGGCGCGGGAGACGCGCCGCCAGTCGGAGGCTGTAGGCGCTGGCCCGCTCGTCGCCGATGTGGCGGCGGACATACTGCGACGCCTCGAAGCGGCCGAACGCGACCAGTTTGAGGTCGAGCACGAGGTCGACGCCGCCGCCGAGGCTGTCGAGCGGCGTCCCGGCGAGCGCGTTCTCCCGCGCATCGTCGAAGAACGCGCCGTCGTCGACGATGCGGGCGGTCCGGTTCGAGAGCGCGTAGAACGGGCCGACGTGGCCGGGCACGAAGTCGGGCGTGTTGGCGAAGAGCGCCAGCCGGGCGCGCGGGCGGAGCACGTCGCCCAGGTTGGGCGAGCCGACTTCGACGCCGATGCCGAGCGTGCTGCCGTGGCCGAGGTAGCGGGCGTGGGTGGCGAACGGGTAGATCGCCACGGGCCGCTCGCCCGCCAGCCGGCCGCGCAGCCGCGCCGAGACGGCCTGCGCCAGCCGCTCGAGC
>CAYPVZ010000338.1:0-4197 GCA_964414235.1 uncultured Rhodothermales bacterium
GAAGGCTGTGTATCGCTCGTCGGCGGCCTCGATGGTCGCCCCGGCGGTCTGCAGGCCGACGGCCCAGAGCGACGCGCGGCCGTCCTGCGCCTGCACCGCGCCCAGTTGGCGGGCGTCGCGGCGTAGGGCGGCGTCAGGCGCTGCGCGCGGAGCCGTTCGGTGGCGAGGGGCACTTCGGCGGCAGCGTCGTGACGAAGTGCAGCGCGGTCTCGACCCAGCGCTCCAGATCGGCGCCGGAGGCGTAGCCTTCAGGGCGGACCGTCACGTAGCCGCGCATCGGCCGGCCAGTAACGTCCATCGGTCCGGCGTGCGGCTGGCAGAGCGCCTCGGCGTGCTGCTCGGGCCCGACGCGGAGCATGAGGTGGTCTTTGTTGACGTCGCCGAGCATGTTGCCAGCGACCATGAAGGCGACGCCGCCGAACATGCGGCGCTCGGTGACGTCGGGCCGGGAGGCGAGGAGCGCGCGGACGCGCTGGACGGTCGGTTCGTCGGCAGCCATGGGAGAGGGGGGCGAATGGAAACTCGGCGTGGAGGCGCTCCGCCAGCGGGGCGGGCTACGCGGCCGGGGCGACCTGCGTGGCGATCCACCACGTGTTGCCGGCCGGGTCGAGGACGCCACCACGGCGGTCGGGGTCGTCCTTCTGCTCGGGCTCTTGGACCGACTGGCCACCCGCCGCGAGCGCGCGCTCGTACGCCGCGTCCACGTAGAGGTGGAACCAGGCCGGGAACGCCGGGAAGTCGGCCGTGCCGTCGGTGAGCATGACGAGGGTGTCGTCGACGCGGATCTCGGCGTGCATCACCGAGCCGTGGGGGTGGTCGAAGCGGCGGGCCGTCGTGGCGCCGAAGACCTCGGCGGCGAAGTCGATCACGCGCTGGGCACCGTCGGCGACGACGTAGGGCGCGAGGCTGGGGTAGCCGTCCGGCTTGTAGGGAGCGGCCATGGGCAGGGGAGAGGGGATGCTCCAAGCTAGGAGGCCGGGTGCCAGCGGCCCGTCACCCGTCGGTGGCGCCCCGCTGGCGGCACGCGCCGCCAGTTGGACGGAGCCTCAGCCGTCGACGCGGCGGACGGTGACGTAGTAGTCCTCGTCCGCCGTCAGCACGCCACCCGGAAGCTCGGCCTGGGTCGTCTGCCAGGACGCGGTCGGGTAGAGCGTCGTCCACTCGCCGCCCGCGACACGGACCGGGATCGGCAGGGCGAAGCCCGGCACGATGTCGGCCCAGCGGACCCACAGCGTCGAGCCCTCGGTGCGGTACTCCAGCGCCGGGATCTGCGTCGTCGTGAGGTACTGCGCGAAGACGGGCCCGAGGTCGAGTCCCGTCTGCTCCGCGATGTACTGCTGGACCTCGCGGCCGGTCACCGTCTGGTGCCGGAACGTCGCTTGGAGCCCACGCAGCACCTGCCGCCAGCGCTCGTCGTTGCCGACGAGCTGGCGGATCGTGTGGAGCATGTTGCCGCCCTTGTAATACATGTCGCCCGAGCCCTCGCGGTTCACGCCGTACGGCCCGACGACCGGCACGTCGTTCCGGATGTTCTGCCGCGTCCCGATCACGTAGCGCGCGCCCGCCTCAGGACCGCGCTTGCACTCGACGTAGAGGTTCTCGCTGTAGTTGGCGAACGACTCGTGGACCCACATGTCGGCGATGTCGTCCGTTGTGAGGCTGTTGCCCCACCACTCGTGAGCCGTCTCGTGGACTACGATAAAGTCCCAGTCGAGCCCTTCGCCGGTCTGCGAGAGGTCGCGGCCGAGGTAGCCGTTCTGGTAGTGGTTGCCGTAGGCGACGGCGCTCTGGTGCTCCATCCCGAGGTGGGGCGTCTCGACCAGCGTGTAGCCGTCCTCGTACCACGGGTACGGCCCGAACCAGTGCTCGAAGCACGCGAACATGGGCGTGACGTCCTGTGCGAACTGGCGGCGCGCCCTGTCCTCGTTGTAGTCGAGCGGGTAGAAGTCGAGCGTGAGCGTGCCGGCCTCGCCGTCGTAGGTGTCGGCGAAGTGGGCATAGTGTCCGGCGTTGACGGCGACGTCGTAGGTATTGATCGGGTTGACGACGGCCCACTCGTAGGTCGTCGTGCCGTCGGCATGGGGCGTGGTGCTCCGAAGGCGCCCGTTCGAGACGTCGAGGATCTCCGAGGGCACGCGGATGGCGACGCGCTGGCTGTCGGGCTCGTCGGCCTGGGTGTCCTTCGTCGGCCACCACGCGCTGGCGCCGAGGCCCTGCACGGCCGTCGCGATCCACGGGCGGCCGAGGCTGTCGGCGGTCCACACGAACCCGCCGTCCCACGGGGCGCGGAGGGCGACGCGCGGGCGGCCGTGGTAGTAGGCCGTGAGCGTTTCGAGCGCCCCGCGCTCCTGCGGCGCCGCCACGCTCACGAAATGAGCGTTGCCGTCGGCGCGGACCGCCAGCCGCCGGCCGCGCTGGACCACGCTGTCGAGCACGAGCGGGGCCTGGAGGTCCAGCTGCAACTCGCGCGCCGGGTCGAGCACGCGGTACGTCACGCCGACGCGGCCCGTGATCGTGCTGTCGGCCGGGCGGACGTCGACGTGGAGGTCGTAGAACGTGACGTCCCACCACGCGCGCTCGGGCGTGATGGAGCCGCGGAGCGTGTCGGCCCGCGTGAGCGGGGCTTCCTGCGCCCACCCGGGCGCGGCGAGGACGACGAACGCGAGGGCGGCGAGCAGGCGGAGACGCATCGGACCGGGGCGTGGCAGGCAGCCGTGAGGTTACACTCCGTCGACGCCCCCGCGCCCCTCTCCTCCGTCCCGATGCGCTCCGGCGCGAGCGACTCGCCCGACTCGCCCCAGGCTTCCGCCGAGGCCGTCCGCCGCGCCGTCGAGGCCACGTGGCGGATCGAGTCGGCCCAGCTCATCGCCACGCTGGCGCGGCTCACGGGCGACCTCTCGGCGGCCGAGGACCTGGCGCACGACGCGCTCGTGGCCGCCCTCGAATCGTGGCCGACGACCGGCGTCCCCGACGCCCCCGGCGCGTGGCTCACCACGACGGCCCGCCGCCGCGCGCTCGACGCCCTTCGCCGCCGCCCCGTGCTCGACCGCGCCCACGCCGAGATCCTCCGCCAGTCCGAGCCCGACGACCCGACGCCGGACCTCCACGATGCGCTCGACGACGCGGTCGGCGACGACCTCCTCGGGCTCGTCTTCGCGACGTGCCACCCGGTCCTGAGCACCGAGGCGCGCGTCGCGCTCACCCTCCGCGTCCTCGGCGGCCTCACGACGGACGAGATTGCCCGCGCCTTTCTCGCGCCCGTCCCGACGATCGCCCAGCGGATCGTGCGCGCCAAGAAGACGCTCCGCGAGGCCGACGTGGCGTTCGAGGTCCCGCGCGCCGCCGAACTGCCCGGCCGGCTGGCGGACGTCCTCCGCGTGGTCTACCTCGTGTTCAACGAGGGCTACACGGCCACCGCCGGCGAGGCGTGGGCGCGGCCGGCGCTCTGCGAGGACGCCCTCCGGCTGGGCCGCCTCCTCGCCGGGCTGATGCCGCGCGAGCCCGAGGTCCACGGCCTCGTGGCGCTCATGGAGATCCAGGCCTCGCGGCTGGCGGCGCGCGTCGGGTCCAACGGCGAGCCGGTGCTGCTGCTCGACCAGGACCGGACGCGGTGGGACGCGCTCCTCGTCCGCCGCGGGCTGGCGGCACTGGCGCGAGGGGCGGACCTGGCCGGGGGAGCACCGGGGCCGTACCTCCTCCAGGCGGCCATCGCCGCGTGCCACGCCCGCGCCCGGCGCGCCGACGACACCGACTGGGCCGAGATCGCCGCGCTCTACGCCGCGCTCGCCCAGATCCAGCCATCGCCCATCGTCGAGCTCAACCGGGCGGTGGCAGTCGGCTTTGCCGAGGGGCCTGCCGCCGGCCTCGCCCTCGCCGACGCGCTCCGCCCGTCGGGCGCGCTCGACGGGTATCATCTTCTCGATGCCGTGCGCGGGGATCTGCTCGACAAGCTGGGCCAGGCCGACGAGGCGCGGGCGGCGTTCGAGTCCGCCGCCGATGGCACGCGCAACGAACGCGAGCGGGCGATTCTGCGCGCGCGCGCCGCCCATGCCTGAGGGACTGGCGGCGTTCAGGATTAGCGGGCGATGGTGAGCGTTCGCGTCGCGACGAGCAGACCAGCCTGGAGGCGGATCACGTACACGCCGGCCGCCAGCGCCGACGCGTCGAGCGCGGCCGCGTGCGCGCCCGGCTGGCGGA
>CAYPVZ010000339.1:0-4196 GCA_964414235.1 uncultured Rhodothermales bacterium
ATCGACGGCCTCTCCGGCCACTACGTCATCGCCGGCTTCGGCCGCCTCGGGCAGCGGATCGCGGGCGACCTCGCGGGCGCCGGGCGCGACTTCGTCGTCATCGACCGCCGCGACGACCGGGCGGCGCAGCTCACGGCGGCCGGCTACGCCTACGTCCAGGCCGAGGCGGAAGAGGAGGAGTCGCTCCGGGCGGCCGGGCTGGAGCGCGCCGCCGGACTCGTCCTCGTGCTCCCGCAGGACGCCGCCAACGTGTTCGTCGCCCTCACGGCGCGCGAGATCATGGACGGCCGGGCCCTGTTCATCGTGGCGCGGACCAACGAGCAGACGTCGATCAACAAGCTCCTGCGCGCGGGCGCCGACAAGGTGATCTCACCGCTCGAGATCGGCGCCGACCGGATCGCGCAGACCATCCTCCGGCCGCGCGTCGACCGCTTCATGGAGCAGGTCCTCGGCGTCGACGCGCTCGATCTCGACCTCCAGGAAGTCACCATCGGCGCTGGCAGCCTGCTCGATGGGCGCTCGCTGGCCGAGGTCGACTTCCGCCAGCGGTTCCACGCGGTCGTCGTCGGCGTGCAGCAGGCGGGTACGGGCGACTGGCTGTTCAACCCGGACGCGCGGCTGGCGCTGACGGCGGGCGACGTGCTGATCGTGCTGGCGACGGTGGAGCAGACGCGGCGGATTCGCGAGGAGGGCGCGGCGCCGGCGCCGCGTGCGCCACTTCCGTAGGGAGGCCCTACCTTTCGGCGTCCCCCCCGACACCGAAGTGGCCCGCATCATCCACGCCGGCGACACGCCGGCCAAGCGCCGCCGCGCGCACACCCGCGCCTCGGCCGAGGCGCTCCGCCTCCTCGCCCAGCGTCCCAGCCTCGCCTCGGGCGTGTTCGACGCCGAGGCGAAGGACCTCGTGGCGTACCTCGCCCTCCACCTCCGCGGCATCGGCGAGACCATCGAGGACGCCGCCCAGTCCTGGGACGACCGCAACTACTGGCGGAAGTCCGAGCAGCTGCGTGCCGACTACCGCTGGGCGCCGCAGACCGCCGACGCGCTCGAAGCGCTCGCCGTGGCCGGCGACTGGGACGCCGTCGTGCCGGAGCTGCTCGGCCTCATCCCGCGCTTCGCCGACGTCTCGATCTCCAAGATGACGCGCGACGCGGACCACTGGGTCGGGGCCTACCGCGCGCTCTGCCGCCGCGCCGAGAAGGCCACCGCGTGAGCGCGCTGCGGACCCGGACGGAGGGCGGGCGGACGCTCGTCCACGACCCGGTCCGCCGCAGGTGGGTCGCGCTGACGCCCGAAGAGGGCGTCCGCCAGCGGCTGCTCGTCGACCTCCTCGGCCTCGGCTACCCCGTCGGCCTGCTGGCCGTCGAGCGCGGCGTGGCGTACGGCGGCAAGACGTGGCGCGCCGACGTCGTCGCCTACGGGCGCGACCAGCGGCCGGCGCTGCTCGCCGAGTGCAAGGCGCCCGGCGTGGCGGTCACGCAGACGACGTTCGACCAGCTCGCGCGCTACAACGCCGTGCTCCAGGCGCCCGTCCTCGTCGTCGACAACGGGGAGCACCGGTACTGCTGCGTGGCGGCCGCCAGCGGCTGGCGGTTCGTGGAGGCGATCCCGCCGTTCGCCGGCTAGAGCCGCTCCCAGAGCGCGGCCACGCCCTCGCGGAACGCCGTCGCGCCGCCCTGCGACGGGTGGCGGACGTAGACCGGGTCGGCGCCGATGGCGTCGAGCGCCCCCTCGGCCTTCCGCCCGACGGCCACGCACGCGGCCGGGTCGAGCGCCTCGACGACGCCCGCCAGCAGGGCGTGCCAGCGCCGGACCTCGCGCACGCCCGGCGTCCGGATCGTGAGCGGCTCGCCGGCGCGGTGGGGGTGGAGCGGGACCGCGTTCCACGTCCAGAAGCGGCCCCAGTGGGGGAGCATGGCGTCCCAGTAGATGGAGCCGCTGTACTCGGTGACGGGCTCGCCGGTGGTCGCGAACGCCGCCGAGGTCGGCTGGCCGTCGACCGGAAACGCCGGGTCGAGCAGCTGGCGCTCGTTGGTGAAGGGGATGCCCGAGAAGCGGCAGCCCCAGGGGCCCGGCGCTTCGGCCACGACGAGCACGTCCGGCCGGCCGGTCGGTGCCGCCGCGGCGACGGCGTCGAGCGCGGCCTCCAGGTTGGCGCGGCGGCGTGCGGGCGCGTCCGGGCCGTCGTGGGCGTCCGTGTCGCGGTACGGGTTGAAGAGCCGGTCGTCGCCGGGCGCCGCGTAGAGGTGCGCGGCGACCAGCGCCGCCAGTCGGTCGCGCCAGCCCATCTAGCTCACGCCCCGCTCCTCGGCCCACTGGCGGAGGCTCTCGGCCGCGTCCTCCGCCAGCGTCGGGACGGTCACGTCGACGACGACGTAGAGGTCGCCCCTGCCCTTGTCGGTCTCGATGCCCTGGCCCTTGACGCGGAGCCGCGTGCCGGGCTGGGTGCCGGGCTTGATCCGCAGCCGGACCGTCTTGCCGTAGGCCGTCCGGACCTCGCGGAGCGTGCCGACCATGGCGTCGATGGCCGAGACCGTCTCGTGCGTGACGAGGTCGTCGCCCTCGCGCGTGAACCGGGCGTCCGGCGTCACATGGAACGTGACGTAGAGGTCGCCGGGGGCGCCGCGCCCGCCCGGCGCCGGCTCGCCGCGGCCCGCCAGCTTGATCTTGAACCCGTCGCGGACGCCCTTCGGGACGGTGATGCGGACCGTCTCGCCCGACGGGGTCCGGAACTCGCGCTTGCCGCCTTCCAGCGCGTCTTCGAACGAGAGGCGCACGGTGGACTCGACGTCGCGACCGCCGCGGTAGCGGGGCTCGGCTGCGCCGCCGCCGCCGGCGCCGCCGAAGTCCTGGTCGAAGATGCGGCCCAGCCCGCCGCCGCCGCCGAACGTGAATGCGTCTTCCTCGAAGCCTGGCCCGGCTCCGGTCGCGTCCACGCGGACGTAGGTGCCGTCGGGCGCGCGGTAGAACCGGCCGCCGCCGCCGGCCTCGCCGCCGAACGACGTTCCCTCGTACTGGCCGCCGAAGGGGTCGCGGCGGGCGCGGTCGTAGGCCTTCCGCTTGGTCTCGTCGCCGACGATGTCGTAGGCGGCCTGGATTTCCTTGAACCGCTCCTCGGCCGCGGCGTCGCCCGCGTTGCGGTCGGGGTGGTACTGCTGGGCGAGCTGGCGGTAGGCCTTCTTGATCTCCTTGGCCGAGGCGTCCTCGGCGACGCCGAGCGTGGCGTAGTGGTCGGGGGGGGCGGGCACGGTCGATGGGCGGTCTCGCGGTGGTACTTCGGCCCGGGCCTGTCCTGTTCCACGCGCGGCGGGCTGGAGGCACGCCCGTCTGTGGGGAGGGGGACGCGGGCGTTGCTCGTTCGAGGCGTCGCACGCCCGATTCCAGGTCTCGCACGCCCGATTTCGCGCCTTGCACCCCCAACTTTGCATCTTGCACGCCCGATTCTGGGTCTCGCACGTCCAACTCGGCGTCTTGCAGCGCCGACTCTGGATCGTGCACACCCAACCGCGGGTCTCGCACACCCAAGTGCAGGTCTTGCATGCCCAACTCCGGGTCTTGCATGCCCAACTCCGGGTCTTGCATGCCCAACTCCGGGTCTTGCAGTCCCGATCCTGACACGTGCACGTCGGGTTCTCCGTTCGGCAGTACACGAGCCGTGGCGCGCTGGCGGGGCGCGTCCGCCAGCGCGGGGGCGGGGCGGCTAGACGGCGACGGCGGCCTCCAGGGCGGCGACGTCCAACTTCTGCATCTTCAGAAACGCGTCCATGGCCTTCTTGGCGCCGGGGCCCGTCATGAGTTCGGCCATGGTCTCGGGGACGATCTGCCACGAGAGGCCAAACCGGTCCTTGAGCCAGCCGCACTGGTCCGGCTGGCCGCCGCCGGTGAGGAGGCCGTCCCAGTAGTGGTCGATCTCGGCCTGGTCGGCGCAGGTGACGACGAGCGAGACGGCTTCGGAGAAGGTGAACTGCGGACCGCCGTTGAGCCCGAGCATGGGCTGGTCGCCGAGGTGGAAGGCGACGGTGAGGACGCTGCCCTCCTCGCGGCCGTGGACGTCCTGCCCGGTGCCGGGCGTGCGCGCGACGTGGTCGATGCCGGAATCGGGGAAGAGCGACGTGTAGAGCTCGGCGGCGTCGAGGGCCTGGCCGTCGAACCAGAGGCAGGGCGTGAGGAGCCGGAGGGCGGGCATGGCTAGAGCG
>CAYPVZ010000340.1:0-4189 GCA_964414235.1 uncultured Rhodothermales bacterium
GGTCCGCGGGTCGGCGCCGTCGGCCGGGGTTCGGGGGCCGTGGGCGCCGACGACGTGGGGGGCTGGGAGACCCGCTGCAGTGAGGGTGGCAACGAAGGCGTCGCGCCGAGCGGCTGGGCTCGGATGGGTGAGTTCGGCGCCGAGGAAGGCCGTCCGTTCGTGGCCCTGCTCGGCAAAGTGGCGTGCTACAGCCGTGGCCCCGCCCGCATTGTCGATCACGACCGCCGGCGCATCGCCGTGGACGAAGTCGGTCAGGACGTGCGGGATCTGGCGTTCCGTGAGCTGGTCGATGAGTGTGCTGTCCACGCTGCCTGCCACGACGACCCCGTCGACCGAGTGCTCGGCGAGGAACCGAGGCGCGTCGCGCGTAGGGTCGTAGGGGACGGGGACAGTCGAGAGGAGCACATAGGTGCCGCGGTGCCGTGCCTCGAACTCTGCGCCGAGGAAAACTCGTGTGTAGAACGGCTCGCTCCGGCGGAAGTGGTCTTCCCGCAGGACGAAGCCAACGTTGCCGGTGCGGCGGGCCGCCAGCCCGCGCGCCGTCCGCGATGGGGCATAGCCGAGCTGCTCGACGGCGGCGAGCACGCGGTGTCGCGTCGCGTCCGAGACCGGCCCCTTCCCGTTGACCACGAGCGAGACCGTCGAGATCGAGACCTCGGCGGCGGCGGCGACGTCGGTGATGGTAGGGCGCATAAGGGGCTCGAAGCGCTTCGAGTCGAAGCGCTTCGAGTCTACGGGCAGAACGTGCGCGGTGCAAGGGGGGCGGCGAAAGTGACCACGGGCCGCCGCCGGCTAAGCCCGCCACTGGCGGCGCTCAAAGGCTTCTCAGGGATCCGAGCGGGCGCTCTGCGCACCTCGGTCGGGGTGCGGGCAGGTAATCCCGGGCGTTCGTTCAGTCTGGAAGCCCGCCTCGCAGAGAACTTGACAGCCACCCGCGCGCGACTACCGAAGCGGGACCGGGTGCGCTTGGAGTGACCCCGGCTCCGTGGACAATCTTCCAGTTGTCCCCAGACCCGAGGCCCCATGCCCCGACACCGTCCCGCCTATCCGCCCGAGTTCCGCGAGCAGATCGTCGAGCTCCACCGCGCAGGGCGCACCCCGGCCGAGCTCGCCCGTGAGTTCGAGCCCACCGAGCCGACCATCCGTTCCTGGATCGAGAAGGCCGATCCGTCACCCCGAGCCGCCGTCGCCGAGGCCGAGCGCGACGAGTTGAAGAGGCTCCGCAAGGAGGTCAAGGAGGTCAAGCGGCTCCAGCAGGAGCGCGACATCCCGGCAAAAGCGGCGGCCTGGTTCGCTCGGGAGACCGGCTCGGTGCCGTCCGGGCCTTCGAGTTCATGAGGGCGCACCAGGCCACCTTCCCCATCTCGGTCATGGCCGAGGTCCTCCGCGTCTCCCGGAGCGGCTTCTACGCCTGGCTCGACCGGCCGCCGTCGGCCCGTGACCGCGAGGACGCGGCGCTCACCGAGGCAATCCGGTCGTCGCACGTCGCGTCGGACGGGGTCTACGGCGCGCTCCGCATCCATGAGGACCTCAAGGACGAGGGGTTCCGCGTCGGCAAGAAGCGCGTGGCCCGACTCATGCGCGAGCACGGGATCATGGGCGTCAGCCGGCGGCGCGGGCCCCGAACGACGACGCGCAGGGCCGGCGACCCTAAAGGACCGGACCTCGTCGCGCGCGAGTTCACGGCCGACCGGCCCGACGCGCTATGGGTGGCCGACATCACGTACGTGCCGACCGGGAGCGGCTTCCTCTACCTCGCGGTCGTCCTCGACGTCTTCAGCCGCCGGGTCGTCGGGTGGGCGATGGCCGGGCACCTCCGGACGGAGCTCGTGCTGGCCGCCCTCGACATGGCCGTGGCCCAGCGGAAGCCCACCGGCGTCGTGCACCACTCGGACCACGGGAGCCAATACACGTCGCTGGCCTTCGGCGCCCGGTGCCGCGAGGCCGGCATCCGCCCGTCACTCGGCTCGGTCGGCGATTGCTTCGATAACGCCATGTGCGAGAGCTTCTTCGCGACGCTCGAGTGCGAGCTCCTCGACCGGCGCCGGTTCGCGACGAAGGCCGAGGCCCGGATGGCGCTCTTCCGCTTCATCGAGGGGTGGTACAACCCGCGTCGCCGCCACTCCGCGCTCGGCTACGCCTCTCCCGTCGCGCACGAGCAGAAACACCACGAGGCGCTCGCCGCCTCATCCTCCTAAACTGTCCACCAGAGCGGGTTCACTCCAAACAGGCGGGTCGTTGTTGCGCCGGCGTTGAGGTTCCCGGGGCCGTACTGAATGGCGAAGCGCCATCGGCTGAGGGGACGCTCTGTGTAGGTGAGGAGCGGGGGGCCGGCCTCCGGGGTGTCGGCACTCGCCCGCGCCCGCCGCCACGTTTCTAACTCAGGGGGGAGCCCGCGGATGAACAGGGACGCCCTCTGGAGCATCGAGAGGTCACGTCGGTACCGGTCGCGGTCCCCTCCAGGTCGAACATCGAGCCGGCTCGAGAATCCCGCGCGATAGACTCGGAGTTTCGCTGTCCTGCACGCTCCCGACGTCCAATCCGCGAACGCGAAGGCTGCCGGGAGAAGGGCGTCGAGGTAGGCGGCGAACGATGCTGGCTCGTCGGTCAGCCTCTATGAGAGGGCTAGGTTGATCTCGTTCCGCAGGAGGCCGCGGAACCAGATCGTCTTTGTCGGTGAAGTGGGCGTAGAACGTGGCCCGGTTGACCGTCGCTCGGGCTGCGATGTCCTTGACGGTCACTTCCGTATAGGACCGTCGTATAGGACCGTTCGCGGAGGAGGGCGAAGAGCGCGTCCTCCAGAAGCTGGCGGGTGCGGACGACACGAGGATCTTCGGTCGACGTGAGCGACAGGTCCATGGGGATAAGCGACAGCGAAGCACGTCTGTCGGGTGTGCGACGGAGGCCGGCGACACCCGTAGCGTATCCGACACGTGTCCTTCATCTCGCTATGAACACGATCCTCTGTGCTGAGCAGGCCGTCCTCTTCTTCGTCCACGGCGTTCGGTACCTCGGCTCGGCTGCGTCCGCTTCTCGAGGACGGCCCGCTCTCGCCAGGGGTGGTCGTCTTCGTCGGCGCCGTCGAGATCGCGGTGGCCATCCGGTTCCTCGCTCCTGGCCTCACAGGCGTTGCCCCCGTGCTCGTTCTCGTCATGGGCGGGGCCGTCTGGTTTCACGCTCGGCGGGCAGAGGTGGCCCAGACGGTGGTGACGCTCGCGCCCGGCGACCTCGCCGCGTTCGTCGTGTACTACCGAGGGATGGCTCTCCCGCTGTAGCGGGTGGCGCCGGATTCGCTAGCGGTCCGCGTGGTCGAACTCGTGCTCGATCTCCAGGGCCGCCGCCACGAGGTCGTATTTGAGCTTCGCCAGCGTCTCGTGCTGGTCGACGTAGCGCTCGACGGCGTCCTTCAGCGACGTGTCCTTACGCACGACGGTCCGCTGGCGGCGCTCGACGGCTGCCGCGTCGCGCTCGATGGCTGCGATGGTGTGCGCCGCCGCCAGCGCCTCGCGGACCGCGGCCTCGTCGACTGCTGGCTGCTCCTCGCCCACCGTGTAGCGCACGCGCACGACGGCGTCCGTCACGTCATGCCGCGCGATGGCCGCCCGCACGGCCGCTGTCGGGTCCTCCGCCTCGGTCGCGTCGACGGCGATGGGGATGAACCGTCGGGCTGGCGTCGGGACGAACGAGTACTGCGTGCGCCGGCTCGCCTCGCCCGCCGGGTCGATGTCGACGAGGACGAACCCCTTCTCGGCGTCGTGCTCCTTGAACGAGATCCGCTCGATGGAGGACGAGTAGACGACGGGCGGCCCGTCGCCCCGCTCGAACGCCTCGCGGTTGCGGTCCTGGTAGCGGTGGATGTGTCCGAGCGCGACGTAGTCGACGCCGGCGGGCGCCAACTGCGCGGCGGTGAACGTCGGCTCGTGGGCGATGAGGCTGGCCCGCTCGCTCCCGCCGAGTTCGGCGCCCTGGACCGTCAGATGGGCGGCCACGACGAGCGGAACCGCCGGGTCGGCCTCGGCCGCGCAGCGCGCGACGAACGCCGTGTAGTGGTCCTCGATGAGCTGGCGGACCTCGTGAGGTGTCTTGCCCCGGTGCTCGTCGCGGGCCAGAATCTTTGAGCGGATCGGCCACGGCAGCGCGACCAGCTGGAGCGGCCCGCTCTTGGTCTGGATCGGGCCGCCGGGCTGGC
>CAYPVZ010000341.1:0-4167 GCA_964414235.1 uncultured Rhodothermales bacterium
CGGCGCCGAGGTGCGGACGGTCCTCCTGACGGTGGCACGGTAGAGGGACACGGGGCGGGCCGCGCGCGTAGACGGCGGCCCGCTCCCCCCGACCGCCCGTGCTCGACCTCCTCGCCTTCGACCTCGACGGGACCCTCGTCGACTCCGAGACGCTCAAAGCCCAGTCCTACGGTTGGGCGGCCCACCGGCTCCGGCCCGACGTCGACCCCGAGGCCGTCGAGGCGGCCTACCCGCCCTACGTCGGCCGCTCGCGCGAGGAGATCGCCCACGGCCTGCTCGACCAGTTCGGCCTCGCCGATGCCGCCCGCCAGCGCGACGGCTCCGTCGAGCCGTGGGAGAGCTTCGTCGCCCTCCGCCTGGAGCACTACCGCGCGATGCTCGCCGACGGCGACCTCGTCCGCTCGCGGGCCCGCGGCGGCGCCGACCTCGCGCGGCAGGGCCATGCCTGGGCCCGCGCCGTTGCCCTCGTCACCACCTCGGGCCGCCACAACGTGGGCCTCGTCCTCGACGCCCTCGGGCTGGCAGGCGCCTTCGACACCCTCGTCACGGCCGACGACGTGGAGCGGACCAAACCCGACCCCGAGGGCTACCGCCTCGCCCTTGCGCGCCTCGGCGCCGACGCCGCGCGGTCGCTCGCCATCGAGGACTCGCCGGCCGGCGCACGGGCCGCGCGGGCGGCCGGCCTGGACGTCCTCGCCGTCCCCGACGACCTCACGCGAGACGGCGTCCGGGCGCTCGTGGACGACGGCACGCTGCCCGAGGCGTCCGTCGTCGCGCCCGACGCGCTGGCGGACGCCCTCCGCCAGCGCGTGGCCTAGGTGTACAGCCCCAGGGTGTCCTGGATCGGATCTCGAACGAACCGGCCGGGGGAGTGCTCCCACTCCGAGCAGATGAACTCATACGGCGTCAGACCCCGGAGTGGCTACAGCCGCTTCGCGAAGTTGTAGGGCAAGAGGAACGTTCGGAGGTGCCCACGGAGCTCGGCGTGACTCGCGTAGTGGTACCGTTTGACCGTCGCCTCCTTCAGCGTCCGGTTCATCGACGCCGCGAGCGCGGCGGCCTCGACCGGCCCGTTTGCCCACGGATGGTTCGGTCGTGTCCGCCGGTGCTCGATCTCGTACCGGGCGCAGATCCTCTCGAACAGGTGCCGCCCGTTCCACCGGTCCTGCGCTCGGTTGGCGAACTGGATCCCGTTGTCGGTGAGCACGGTGTGGATCTGGTAGGGCACCTTCCTCTTGAGGCGGATGAGGAAGCCCACGGCGATCGCCCGCTGCTGAGTCTTGTGGAGTTCGGCGTACGTCAACTTCGACGTCCGGTCGGTGGCAACGAAGAGGTAGAGCTTCTCCTCTGCCGTCCGGACCTCGGCGATGTCGATGTGGATGGACCCGATGGTGTAGGCCTTGAACCGCTTCTTCGGCCGGGCCTCCCCCTTCATCTCCTGGAGCCGACTTACGCCGTTCCGCTGGAAGCACCGGTGGGGCGAGGAGCGGGGGATCGACGCCTGAAGCGAATACAGGCAATCGTCGAGCGGGAGCAGCGTGTGCTTCCTGAACGCGATGGCGGTCGTCGCCTCTTCCTCCGGGGTGAGCACCGTCGAGCGGGAGCGCTTCGGCCCCATCGGCGCATAACCGACTGGCGCTTCCGCCACTTGGCGACCGTCTTGCGGTCGACGCCGTGGCGGGAGGCGAGGGCCGCTACGGTTTGCTGGCTGCGCTGGATGGACTGGCGGACAGCCTGCGTCGTCCGGGCGCAGCCGTGGAGAGTCTGTCCCAGAGCTCGTCAGGGTGGGGCGGCCAACGTAGGCCATCACACTCTGGGACTGTACACTTAGTCGAAGTCGGGCGTGGGGTTGAGGTACGCCGGCCCCTAGGTCGACGCTCCGACCAAGACTTCGATATCGTATGCGCGGAGGCCTCCGAATCCTATGATCACGCTGTCGAACGTGACCGCCGTGCACAACCCGTTCGTGATTGTGACCTCAGCCGCCTCACCGTGAGTACAGCGTGTCGGGCGAGACGACGAGGGAGGAATGGGCCGCCGGGCTGGCGGCCACGAACGCAGGCGCCAGCGCGAGGGCGGGGAGTGCGAAGAACGCATCGGAGTTAGCGGGTGACCGTGAACAGAGTGGACGTGCGCCCCACGGCGGCCTCGACGACGGCGACTACGCGCCTGGCACCCTCGGCTCAGCGGGCGACGGTGAGCGCCGAGCTGGCGATGCCCCCCTCCGTGAGCGCGCGGACCACGTACATCCCGGCCGGCCACGCTCCGGCATCCACGGGGAGGCGCAGAGCGCCTGTCGCGGGCCCGTCGTGGAGGAGAGCGACCCGGCGACCGAGCAGATCGAACACCTCGACGCGGACGCGCCCGGGCGTCGCCAGCATCACCGTCAGTCGCGCGGCGCCCGTCGTGGGGTTGGGCGCCGCGGTGACCGTGAACGTCCCGGGCTCGGTCTCCGGGCCCGTCGCGACGCCGAGCGGACCGCCGAATCGGGCCAGGACCGGACCGGACTCCAGCTGAAACGCCACGATCAGGCGGCCGTCCGCGTCCCTCGTCATCGATCCCGTGCTGCCGCGCTGGAGTAGCCCGTTGAACGCGTCGCTCGAAAAGTCAGGGTCGATGGCGCCGTCGGCGAACAGGTGCATGAGTTCGGCGGGGCAGGACACGGGGCACCGTCGCCCGACCACAAGCGCTCCTCCGTCCGGAAGAACAGACGATGCCGAGATGGTGCTCCCGCTCGGCAGCGGCTGGATGAGCCCACCGTCTCCGTACCCAGCGGCCAACTCACCGTCTGGTCCGTAGCCCGCGAGCGTAAAGAGGATGGGCCCGAGGGCGGTGCCCCAGACGATGGGCTCGTACGAGACCTGACCGGCGAGGATGATGAGGCCGTCGGGCCGGACGTTGGCGCTGGTGAACTCGTCCCGCGCGCCGATCTCCAGCCTCTTCCCGGCCGCTCCCCCAAACGCCGGGTCGGGAGTGCCGTCGGCCTGGACTCGGGCGAGGTACGCATCGACGTAGTACATCCAGTCGTCCCACGTGCGCGTGGCGAGAACCACGGCCGCTCCGTCCGGCCCGGCGGCGAGAGTCCGCGGGCAGTACGGAAGCTGCAAGCTCGTCGAGCGGACGACGGGGTGGTCGAGGTCGTCGAGGCCGAGGCGGAGGACCATGGCGCGGTCTCCGCGGGGCTGGACCGGCGTGCACCCGGTGAGAACCACGTCACCGTCCGGGCTCAGGGTGAGGGCCCGGCCGGAAAACGCGCTCGGCGCGGCGCTCCGGACGGTCTCCACGACCTCACCGCTGGCGGTGACAACGGCGACACCGGGCGCCGCCAGCGTCGCGACGACGATGGAGTCGTCCGGCCGCACGAGAACGTGGCCGCTACACGTCGAGGATTCGAGGACCGTCACGCGCCCTCCATCGCCGAACGAGAGGTCGGGCGTCCCGTCGGCGTGGAACCGATGGAGAACCGTGCCGAGCGCGGTCGCCGTCGGGGCGCACACCATCGCGACCACCGAGCCGCCCGGGCCAGTTCGGACCGACGAGACGGCACGTTGGCCTTCACCAGCTCCGCGCCGGACCACCATCGCTCCGCCGCCGACCTCTGGGTCGAGCCGGCCCTCAGCCGTCACCCGCCCGAGCCCGAAGCCGGTGCCCTCGGGTAGGGGTCGCGTCGCCGCGATGACGACGCTGTCTCCATGAGGCGCGACCGAGCGGATGTCGTCGCGGATCACCCGGGCTACACCACGCGTGCCGAACGTCGGGTCTAGCATCCCGTCGGAGCGGATGCGCACGACGAGCCCGGTCTCATGATCCCAATAGTCGATCACCTCCGTGATCCGGCCGACCACGACGATCCGATTCTGTCCATCGATGGTCACGTCCTGAATCACGAGCCCTCGGCCGGAAATATCAACCGCGAGGTTCGACGTCAGAATGCCGTCGGTGCCAAACGACGAGTCGAGCCCCCCGTCTCCCGTGAGCCTCGCGACCACGAGGAACGGGTGGCTGTCATCCGTCACGACGGAGAGGCCGGCGACCACGGGCCGGCCATCAGGCTGAACCGCAAGGCCCGCGATCTTCGCCAGCGCTCCGCGCGCCGGATCTAGCGCGACGAGGCCGACGCCACCGTTCCCAAACGTGTCGTCCAACGTCCCGCGGGCGGTCAGACGG
>CAYPVZ010000342.1:0-4163 GCA_964414235.1 uncultured Rhodothermales bacterium
CTCGCCTCGCGGCCGAGGCCGTGGCTGCCTCGGGCCTCGCCATCGCCGGCGACGTCATCCTCCGAACGGCGCCGGAGCCGAGCGCCGTCGTGGACGCCGCCTACACGGGCGAAGACGGCGCTGTCGTCGACGGCGTCCGCCAGTTCCGCAGCGTCGGCGCCGCGCTGGCGGCGGTCCCGGCCGAGCGCGACGGGCCGTATGTCGTCGCCATCCGCGACGGGCGCTATCCCGAGAAGCTGACGGTCACGGCGCCCGACGTGTGGCTCGTCGGCGAGAGCCGCGACGGCACCGTGCTCACGTTCGACGCGCACGGCGACACGCCCGGCCCGGACGGCGAGCCGTACGGGACGTGGGGCAGCGCGACCGTCCTCGTCCGCGCGCTCGGCTTCCACGCCGAGACGCTGACCATCGAGAACGCCTTCGACTACCCCGCGAATGCCGCGCTGGACGACGCCGACCCGGCCAGGGTCCGCAACCCGCAGGCCGTCGCGCTGATGCTGGACGAGGGCAGCGACCGCTCTGTGCTGGTGGACGTGACCGTCACCGGCTACCAGGACACGTTCTTTGCCGAGGCTGGCCGCGCCTACGTCGTCGACGCGACGATCTCCGGCCACGTCGACTTCATTTTCGGCGCCGCGCAGGTCGTCTTCGACCGGTGCACCATCGTCTCGCGCGACCGCGAGGGCAAGAACCCGGCGGGCTACATCACCGCCCCGAGCACGCGCGTGGGCCAGCCGTACGGCTTCGTCTTCCTCGACAGCCGCTTCGAGCGCGAGCCCGGCGTCCCGGATGCCTCGGTCCGCCTCGGTCGCCCCTGGCACCCCGGCAACGACTCGACGGCGAACGGCAGCGCCGTCTTCGTCCGCACCTGGATGGACGCACACCTCGACACGGACGGCTACGCGCCGATCTCGGGCCGCGACGCCAGCGGGGAGCGCATCTGGTATGACCTGGAGCCGACCTCGCGCTTTTTCGAGATCGACACGCGAGGGCCGGGCGTGCACGAAGGCCCGCGCCGGCCGCACCTGCCGTCCGAGGCCGCCCGGTGGTACACGCCGGAGGCCGTCCTCGCCGGCTGGCGGCCGACGTGCGGGGCGTGTCCGCCATAGCCCGGGAATCGGACCGCGCTTCACCCTGACGGGGCAGGGGGGAGGCTAGCTTCCCGGCCCCGTCCGCCGCCCGCCGTCATGCCCTATCCCGAGGTCGACCGCTTCGACCCCGTCGCCATCGAGGAAGCCGTCCTGGCCCGCTGGGAGGTCGAGGACACGTTCCGCCAGTCGCTGGCGGTCCGCGAGGGCGCGCCCCACTTCGTCTTCTACGAGGGGCCGCCGACGGCCAACGGCAAGCCGGGCATCCACCACGTGATGGCCCGGACCATCAAGGACCTCTTCTGCCGCTACAAGACGATGCGGGGCTTCCGCGTCGACCGCAAGGCGGGGTGGGACACGCACGGGCTGCCGGTCGAGATCGAGGTCGAGAAGGAGCTCGGGTTGGAAGGCCGCCACGCCGTCGAGGCGTACGGCGTCGCCGAGTACAACGCGGCCTGCCGGGAGTCCGTCCTGCGCTACAAGGACCTCTGGGACCGCCTGACGGTCCGCATGGGCTACTGGGTCGACCTGGAGCATCCCTACGTGACGTTCGAGAACGACTACATCGAGTCGGTCTGGAATCTGCTCAAGCGCATCTGGGACAAGGGCCTGCTGAGCACGGGCCACAAGATCCAGTGGTACAGCCCCGCCAACGGGACCGTGCTCTCGTCGCACGAGGTGTCGCTGGGCTACAAGGAGGTCCAGGACGTCTCGATCACCGTCCGGGCGCGCCTCGTGGAGGAGCCCCGGACGTCGCTGCTGGCGTGGACGACGACGCCGTGGACGGTCCCGTCGAACGTGGCGATGGCCGTCGGGCGTGGGATCCACTACGTCAAGGCCCGCCAGATGGTCGAGCAGGCCGATGGCTCGAAGGAGGAGGAGTTCCTGATCGTCGCCAAGAGCCGCATCGGCGCGGTCCTCAAGGGTGATTACGAGGTCGTCCAGGAGAT
Source organism: uncultured Rhodothermales bacterium (assembly GCA_964414235.1). Classification (GTDB taxonomy): domain Bacteria; phylum Bacteroidota; class Rhodothermia; order Rhodothermales; family Rubricoccaceae; genus Rubrivirga. The sequence goes on from CAYPVZ010000342.1 coordinate 2,039, forward strand.
GACCGGGGCCGAGCTCGAAGGGGCCCAGTACACGCCGATGTGGGCGAACCCGCCCGTCGAGACGTCCGACCTCGACGCGTGGCGCGTCGTCGCGGCCGACTACGTGACGACGGAGGACGGCACCGGCATCGTCCACACCGCGCCGGCCTTCGGCATGGACGACTTCGCGACCGGCGCCAAGCACGGCTTCCCGACGCTCAACCCGGTCACGCCCGAGGGCCGCTTCGAGGACGGCTTCGGCGAACTGGCGGGCCTCTGGTTCAAGGATGCCGACCGCGTCATCATCCGCGACCTCAAGGCGCGGGGGCTCCTCTACCGCGAGGACAGCTACGTCCACAACTACCCGCACGACTGGCGGAAGGGGACGCCGCTGATGCAGTACCCGGTCGAGAGCTGGTTCATCCGGACGACCGAGATCAAGGACCGCCTCGTCGCGCTTAACCAGACCGTCAACTGGCAGCCCGAGGGCATCGGGACCGGCCGGTTCGGGCAGTGGCTGGAGAACAACGTCGACTGGGCGATCTCCCGGATGCGCTACTGGGGTACGCCGCTGCCGATCTGGGTGAGCGACCGGGACCCCGAACAGGTCGAGGTCATCGGCTCCATCGACGAGCTCCGCCAGCGCGTCGGCGGCACGTTCCCGGCCGAGGCGCTCAACCCCCGACTCGGCGAGGGCGAGGCCGGGCTCGACCTCCACCGTCCGTACGTCGACGCGCTCACGTGGCCCGACGGCCAGGGTGGGACGATGCGCCGCGTGCCGGATCTCCTCGACGTCTGGTTCGACTCGGGCGCCATGCCGTACGCGCAGTGGCACTACCCGTTCGAGAACCAGGCCACGTTCGAGGCCAACGTCCCGGCCGACTTCATCGCCGAGGGCGTCGACCAGACGCGCGGGTGGTTCTACACGCTCCACGCCATCGCCGCGCTCGTCGACGACCGCGTGGCGTACAAGAACGTCGTCGTCAACGGGCTCGTCCTCGACGCCGAGGGCGAGAAGATGTCGAAGTCGAAGGGCAACGCCGTCGAGCCGTTCGCGGCCATCGAGCGGCACGGCGTGGACCCGATCCGGTGGACGATGATGTCCACCAGCCCGCCGTGGGAGAACCTGAAGTACGCGGACGCGGCCGTCGAGGAGACGACGCGCAAGTTCTTCGGGACGCTCGTCAACACGTACCGCTTCTTCGCGACCTACGCTGGCCTCGACGGCTTCGAGTACGCCGCAGACCGCGCGCTGGCGGCGTCCGCGCGCAGCGAGCTGGACCGCTGGATCCTGAGCCGGCTCCAGTCCACCGTCTCGGAGGCCATCGAATCGCTCGACGCCTACCACCCGACGCGCGCCGCGCGCGCCGTCGAGGCGTTCGTCGACGACCTCTCGAACTGGTGGCTCCGCCGCTCCCGCCGCCGGTTCTGGAAGAGCGCCGACGACACGGACAAGCAGGCCGCCTATGACACGCTCTGGGAGTGCCTGGAGGCCGTCGCGCGGATGATGGCACCCATCGCGCCGTTCACGGCCGAGTGGCTCTACGAAATGCTCGGGCACCCCGCCTCGGTACATCTCCAGACCTACCCGGTGCCGGACATCGCGCTGCACGACGTGGAGCTGGAGGGCCGCATGGCCGTCGCCCGCGCCGTCACGACGGCGACGCTGGCGCTCCGCAACGAGGCGTCCATCAACGTTCGCCAGCCGCTGGCGTCGGTGCTCGTCGTGACGGGTGTCGGGGGCGTGGATGAGGCCGTGCTCCGGTCGGTCGAGGACGTGATCCTGGACGAGGTCAACGTGAAGCGGCTGGAGACGGCCTCGGGCGACTCGGGCGTCGTCACGAAGCGGGCCAAGCCCAACTTCAAGGCGCTCGGGCGGAAGCTCGGGCCGCTCATGAAGGAGGCGAACGCCGCCATCCGCGCGCTCGGCACGGAGGCCGTCACGCGCTACGAGACGACCGGGACCTACGAGCTGGCGCTGCCCGGTGGCGTGATCGTCCTGGAGCCCGGCGACCTGGAGATCGAGTCCGAGGGCGTCGCCGGACGGATCGTTCGCCAGGAGACGGCCGTCGACGCGACGGGCGCAAGCCGGACGGTCACCGTCGCGCTCGACACGACGCTCGACGACGCGCTCCGCGCCGAGGGC
>CAYPVZ010000343.1:0-4144 GCA_964414235.1 uncultured Rhodothermales bacterium
GGACGAGGATGGCGCGGTAGTCGTCGTGCGCGGCGCGGGCGGCGGCGGCGAGGGCCTCGGCGCCGTGGACGGTCACGACGAAGGCGCCGACGTGGTCGCCCTCGGGGGCGACGAAATCCGCCAGCGCGCGGTTGGGCTTGCCGGGCGTCTTCTGCGTCTGCTGGCGGAGGGTGTGGAGCGTGACCTCGCCCGCGTCGGTCGCCAGTCGGACGTCGTCGCCGTCGGCGTGGGCGGGGAAGAGGCCGACGACGGCCTTTGGGGCGAGGAGGTCGCCGGCGACGATCTCGTCCAGGAGGGCGTTGGCCTCCTCGAAGAGCTTGCGCGCGGTCTCGCCCTTGTCGGGGTCGTCGAGGATCTGGGGGAAGCTGCCGCGCAGCTCCCAGGCGGTGAAGAAGGGGCCCCAGTCGATCCACTCGCGGAGGGCGGCGACCGTGGTCTCGAACGGCTGCACGCCGAGCTGGCGGGGCGCGGGGAGGCCGTCGAAGGCGACCGGCGTGCGGTTGGCGCGGGCGTCCGCCAGCGGGAGGAGCACCTGGGTGCGCTGGCGGGCGGCGTAGCGCTCGCGGACGGCGGCGTAGTCGGCGGCGACCTCGCGCGTGAACGCCTCGCGCCCGTCGCCCACGAGCGCCGAGACGGCCGGGACGCTCTTGCTCGCGTCGAGGACGTGGACGGCCGGGCCGCTGTAGTGCGGCGCCACCTTGACGGCCGTGTGGAGCTTCGAGGTCGTCGCGCCGCCGATGAGGAGGGGCAGCTTGAGCCCGACGCGCTCCATCTCCTTGGCGACGTGGACCATCTCGTCCAGCGAGGGCGTGATGAGGCCGGAGAGGCCGATGGCGTCGACGGCGTGCTCGCGGGCCGCGTCGAGGATGGTCTGGGAGGGGACCATCACGCCGAGGTCGATCACGTCGTAGCCGTTGCAGCCCAGGACGACGCCGACGATGTTCTTGCCGATGTCGTGGACGTCGCCCTTGACGGTCGCCATGAGGACCCTGGTGCGGGCCTGCGCCTCGCCGCCGCCCGCGGCCTGCTCGGCCTCGATGTAGGGCGTGAGCACGGCCACGGCGCGCTTCATCACGCGGGCGCTCTTGACGACCTGCGGGAGGAACATCTTGCCCGCCCCGAAGAGGTCGCCGACGCGGTTCATGCCGGCCATGAGCGGCCCCTCGATGACGTCGAGCGGGCGCGGGTACTGCTGGCGGGCCTCCTCGGTGTCGGCCTCGATGTGGTCGGTGATGCCCTTGACGAGCGCGTGCGCCAGCCGTTCTTCGACGGGCGCCTCGCGCCAGGCGGCGGCCTTCGCCTCCTGCGCCGCGTCCGGCTGGCGGTAGGTCTCAGCGAGGTCGACGAGGCGCTCCGTCGCATCCGGGCGGCGATCGAAGAGGACGTCCTCGACGGCGTCGCGGAGGGCGGGGTCGAGGTCGTCGTAGACCGCCAGCTGGCCGGCGTTGACGATGCCCATGTCCATGCCGGCCCGGACGGCGTGGTAGAGGAACGCCGAGTGCATGGCCTCGCGGACCGGCTCGTTGCCGCGGAACGAGAAGCTGAGGTTCGAGACGCCGCCCGAGACGCGCGCGCCGGGCAGGTTCGCCTTGATCCAGCGCGTCGCCTCGATGAAGTCGATGGCGTAGCGGCGGTGCTCGTCGAGGCCGGTGGCGACGGCGAAGATGTTGGGGTCGAAGACGACGTCCTCGGGCGGGACGCCGACCTCGTCGACGAGAATCCGGTAGGCGCGCTGGCAGACCTCGATGCGGCGCTCGTAGGTGTCGGCCTGGCCGTCCTCGTCGAAGGCCATCACGATGACGGCGGCGCCGTAGTCGCGGGCGCGCTCGGCCTGGGCGCGGAACGCGTCCTCGCCCTCCTTCATCGAGATCGAGTTGACGACCGGCTTGCCGGGGATGCACTTGAGCCCGGCCTCGATGACGCTCCACTTGGACGAGTCGACCACGACGGGGACCCGGGCGATGTCGGGCTCGGCCATCGCCAGCAGGAGGAACCGCTCCATGGCGGCCTCCGAGTCGAGCAGGCCCTCGTCCATGTTGACGTCGATCATCTGCGCGCCGGCCTCGACCTGCTGCGCGGCGACCGAGAGGGCCTCGTCGGTCTCGCCGTCGATGATGAGGCGGGCGAAGCGGCGGGAGCCGGCCACGTTCGTCCGCTCGCCGATGTTGACGAAGTTGGTCTCGGGGCGGATGGTGAGCGTCTCCAGGCCTGCCGCGCGGAAGGTCTTCGTGGGGCGGGCGGGCGTCCGGGGCGCGAGGCCCTCGACGGCCTCGGCCATGGCGGCGATGTGGGCCGGCGTCGTCCCGCAGCAGCCGCCGATGAAGTTGAGGAGCCTGTCCTCGGCATAGGCGCGCGCCTGCTCGGCCATGAAGGCCGGGCCCTCGTCGTAGCCGCCGAGCTCGTTGGGGAGGCCGGCGTTCGGGTAGAGGCTCGTGTAGGCCGGCGTGGCCGCCGCCAGCTCTTCGAGGAACGGCCGCATCTGGGCGCTGCCGAGCGCGCAGTTGAGCCCCATCGAGAGCAGGTTGGGCGCGTGGACGAGCGACGTGTGGAACGCCTCGACGGTCTGGCCGACGAGCGTCCGCCCGGACTGGTCGACGATCGTCCCCGAGATCATGACGGGCGGCAGGCTCCCGGTCGCCCGCCGGTGCTCGCGGAGGGCGACGATGGCCGCCTTGGCGTTGAGCGTGTCGAAGATGGTCTCGACGAGCAGGAGGTCTGCGCCGCCGTCGACGAGGCCGCGGATCTGGGTCGCGTAGGCGCCCTTGACCTGGTCGAAGGTGACCGCGCGCATGCCGGGGTCCTCGACATCCGGCGACAGCGAGAGCGTCCGGTTCATCGGGCCGATGGCGCCGGCGACGAAGCGCGGCTTTTCCGCGGGGCGCGCCGCGCTGGCGACGCGCGTCGCCAGCCGCGCGGCCTCGACGTTGAGTTCGTAGGCGAGGTCGCTCAGGTCGTAGTCCGCCAGCGAGACGGCCTGGGCGTTGAACGTGTTGGTCGAGAGCACGTCAGCGCCCGCCTCGGCGTACTGGCGGTGGACGTCGGCGATGACGTCCGGCTGCGTAAGGCAGAGGAGGTCGTTGGCGCCGGCGAGCGACGTGGGCCAGTCGGCGAAGCGGTCGCCCCGGATGTTGGCCTCGGTGATGCCGGCGCGCTGGATCATCGTCCCCATGGCCCCGTCGAGGACGAGGATACGGCGGTCGAGGAGGGCGCGAAGGCGGTCGGCGGTGCTCACGGGCGCGTCGGGGAGGCGGGGCAAGCTAGGGCGTGCCCTCGTGGCGGAAGGGCGAAGACGCACGGCCGGGCGCCCGCCGTACGTGGCGCCGTTCGGGCCGTTGTGAGCCGTGACTGGGACGTTCTGGGTTGCCTCTTTGTGCCCATAACCTCCACGAGGTCGCGAGCCAGCTCCGAGGGAACAGGGGGCTTCCCCAGTCGCTGGACGTCTGGCGGCGCGGGCGTTGGCGCCCGCGCCAGGTTAGAGGCCGAGGGCCTTGCGGAGGCGCTCGCCCCGGACCGTCACCGACGGCACCACGATGACGTCGTCGTCGCCCACGAGAGGGGAGGGGCTGTAGAAGATGCCGAGCTCCGGGCTCACCGCCAGATCGTCCCAGCCGAACCGCCCGCCGGCAAAGAGGCCGATGGCAGGCGGGGTGGCCAGCCCGTCGGCAAACGGCGTGAGGTCCTGGACGCGGAGGCCGCCGTAGGGCACCACGAGCGGGGCGCTCGGGAGCGCGCCCGGCGAGAGGACGAGGGTGGCCTCGGCGTGGAGGTGCGTCGTCCCGACGATGCCGCCGCCGACGAGGATCGCAGCGCCGGCATCGCCGGTGCCTGTCAGCCGCCGCTTGTAGGTCGCGGTGAGCCCCCCGAGCCCGATGAGCTGGATGCCGACGTCGGAGTACTCGTCGAGCCCGAGACGGGCCGTGTTGGCGATGGTGAGGCCGGCGCCCTTGGGCTGGTCGCCGTTGCGGAGGTCGCGGCGGGACGAGACGGCCTGGAGCACGACGCTCGGCTCGACCTCGCGCGGGGAGACGGTGGCCGGTGTGGTCCCGACGGCATAGGGGACGCAGCCTGTGAGGGCCGCCAGTGCCGCGAGCGCGCCGAGCGTGGCGGTCCGGAGGGGCCGGCGGGCAGTCGGAAGGCGCATGGT
>CAYPVZ010000344.1:0-4139 GCA_964414235.1 uncultured Rhodothermales bacterium
CGCCCGCCCGACGACGCCGTCGGCGCGGACGCCGCCCCCTTCGAGGGCGACGGGGCCGCCGCCGGCGACGCCCTCCGTCAGCCTGACGCCCCGTCGATCACGGAGGCCGATCGCGAGACCGACGAGGACGGCGACGCGCGCCCGGCCGGCCCCGAGGGCGAGACGACGACGGCGACGCTCCACGCCGAGGCCGCGCCCGGCCCGGTCCGCGCCAACCCGACGGACGCGTCCATCGCGGACTCGCCGCACGAGACCGAGCGGGCCGTCGTGGCCGACCTCCGCCGCCTCGCGCGCCGCCGCGCACGGTTCGGCACCAGCACTGTGCCCGCGCTGGATCCGGAGACCGAGCTCGCCCGGCAGGCGGGCTACGAGGTGATGGACGTCGGCGAGCCGCCGTCGCTGCTCCGGCGCTACTTCACGACGATGCGCCACGCCGTCGGGCTCATCTACGGCAGCGCCGTCGCCGTCGCGCGCGACCGCGACCAGTTCCCCGTCGTCAAGGGACTACCGCTGTTCCTGATCCGCGTGGCGGCCTTCTTCGTGCGGCCGCTCGTCCGGCGCGACCTCCGCGACCTGCCGCTGGAGCAGCAGCTCCGCCGCCGCCTGGAGCTCCTCGGCCCGACCTACATCAAGCTCGGCCAGGTGCTGGCGCTCCGCGAGGACCTCCTGCCGCCGTTCATCACCGAGGAGCTCAAGAACCTGCTCGACCGGCTCCCGGTGATGCCGTTCCCCGAGTACCTCGACCGCGTCGCGAAGGGGCTCGGCCGGCCGGTCGACGAGGCGTTCCGGTCCATCGACCCGAAGCCGCTCGGGAGCGCGTCCATCGGCCAGATCCACGCCGCGACGACGGTCGACGGCGACGAGGTCATCCTGAAGGTCGTCAAGCCGCACGTCTACGTGATCCTGAAGCGGGACTCGCGGCTGCTCGGCTTCTTCGGCTCCTTCCTCCAGGTGTTCTTCTCGCGGTACCAGCCCAAGAAGGTGCTCGACGAGTTCGCCGAGTACACGCTCCGCGAGGTCGACCTTCGGCGCGAGGCGGACAACGCGGAGCAGTTCGCGCTCAACTTCGCCGACATCCCGGCCATCCGCTTCCCGAAGATCTACCGCGAGTACTCGTCCCGCCTCGTCCTCACGATGGAGCGGTTCGACGGCATCCGCCCGGACACGCCGGCCTCGAACGCGCTCCCGCTGGCGGCCCGCGAGCGCCTCGTCGACCTCGGAGCGCAGGCCATCATCCGGATGCTCTACGCCGACGGGTTCTTCCACGCCGACCTCCACCCGGGCAACCTGTTCATCCTCGACACCGAGCCCGACGCGCTCGGCGAGGTCCACCCCACCGTCGGCTTCATCGACCTCGGCATGGTCGGCTACTTCGACGGCGACCTCCGGCGGACGCTGCTCTACTACTTCTTCTCGCTCGTCACCGGCGACGCCGAGAACGCGGCCCGCTACCTCGCCAGCGTCTCCGAGGCCGGCAAGAAGGCCGATCCGCGCGGCTTCCAGCGCGCCGTCGCCGAGCTGTGCCGGCGGTTCTACCGCGCCCAGCGCTACGGCGAGGTCAACATCGGGCAGCTCATCATGGAGTCGGTCGGGCTGGCCGGCCAGTACCGGATGTACTTCCCCGTCGAGCTGGTGCTGATGGTCAAGGCGCTGGTCACGTTCGAGGGCGTCGGGCAGACGCTCACGCCGGGCTTCGACGTGGCCGAGGTGAGCCGCAAGCACGTCGGCAAGCTGCTCATGCACCAGTTCAACCCGGTCGCGCTGCTCAAGGAGACCTTCCGCGGCGCGCCGGAGCTCGTCGACCTCATCGTCAAGAGCCCGACGCTGGTCTCGGAGGGCATCCGCTTCCTGGAGAGCCGCATCCGGACGCCCGCGACGTCGCCGCTGGCGGGCCTGCGGACGGCGCTGCTGGCCGGCGCCAGCCTCGTCGCCGGCACCATCGCCGCGACGACGGGCGGGCCGTGGTTCCTGTGGGCCCCGCTCTTCGCGCTGGCGGCCGGCTTCGCGATGAAGCGGAGCTGATCGACGACCCCGAGCGCCAGCCGGGTCAGGCTTCCAAGGGGGAGCCCGGCCCGCCCGAGGCCATCAGGACCGGTGCTGAGCCTTCTGACGGATCGGAGCAACAGAAAATGTTCCGATTCTGGCGCTCATCTGACAATGGCTCCGTATGCTCTATCGGATCATCTCTGCTCACAGATGGATCTACCGGACCCAACCGACTCGCGCCCGTCATGATGCTCGCACTCCTCGCCACGCTGACGCTCATGTGGACTCCTCACAACGAAGCGCCGGATTGGGGTCGAAACCTGGACACGACCGCGGTCCCCAGCGCCCACATCCTGCCGGTGGACGTGGACACCGCCGCCGCCAGCTCGGCGGGGCTCCCATCCCCCCCGCTGCTGGTCGCAGCCCCGAACGACGCGGTCTGGGGATGGATCGCCCGGATCGTGCTCGGCCAGTTGATCGGGTTCGCAACACGGCAGGTCATCGAGCGGGCGTTCCTCGCCCACCGTACCGGACTGGCGGCCGACAACATGTGCCAGATCTCCAGGTCTCCCGGCCTGAGCGAGCAAACACGCCAGGACCTCCTGAACAGCTGCTCCTTGTTCCGCCAGGTCGCGCAGACGCTCCGGAACACCCAGCTGTCCCAGGAGCAGGCGATCCGGCAGATCAGTCGCGACCTCGGAGCGCTCCAGGCAACCGTGGCCGCCCTCCAGGACCGCGTCGACGCGATCGACCGCCGGCTCGCGGCCGCAGAGCAGGCGATCTACCGACTCGAACAGCAGCAGCAAGAGCAGCTCCGCATGATCGTGGACCTGCAGATGCAGCAGGAGCTGACCAACCGCCGCGTCACCGCCATCGAGGGGCAACTCGTGACGCTGCAGGGGCAGGTGGACCAGAACACCCGCGACATCGCGGCCAACCGCGAGCGGATCGAGCGCGAGAGTGGGCGGTACACGCGGCACGCCGCGTCGGTGGCCGCCGCCGGGTACTACTCGAACTACGCCCAGGCCGGCTCGGCCGGCGGCCTCGGGGGCGGCGTGACGGTGAACTACAACTTCACCGAGCGCTTCGGGATGTTCGCCACGCTGGCGGCCCTCCCCGTCGAGTCGGGGGCGTACGCGACCTACGACGACGAGGTCTGGGACACCTTCGGCCTCTTCGTCGGCGGCCTGGTCAACGTGCTGCCCCCTCAGTTCGCCTCCCTCCGCCTCAAGGTCGGCGCCGGCGTCGTCCACCACCTGCTCTCCGTGTCAGACCCGGCGGACCCGTTCTCGCGGGAGGAGACGATCGACGGCGACACGAACGCGGCGCTCCTCGCCGACGCCGAGTTCGGGTTCTCGCCGCCCCTGTTCCCCGTCGAATTCTTCGTCGAGGCCGGCGTCGCCGCGCTGGCGGTGCCGCTGCGCGATGACGCGTTCTTCCGAGTGCCGGCCAAGGCCCTCACGTTCGGGGGCGTCGGGATCCGCATCCCGTTCACCCCGAGCGTCCGTTCCAACTGAGGCCCGCCCGGCCCCGCTGGCCGCGACCGCCTGCGGGGCGCCGGATTCGGAGCCCCACACGCGGCGCCATCGGGGAAGGCAAGATGAGCCAGAGAGCTCCCCTATCTTGCCCCCATGAAGCGTCCCCGTCTTCGGCTCGTCGCCCTCGCCCTCCTCGGCAGTCTCGCCGCGTGCGACGGCGAGGCGCCCGACCTCCCCTCCGGTCCGCTCGCCCTCGGGGACTCCGAGATCGAGCTCACGGGAGACCTCTCCTTCACCGGGCGCGGGGCCTTCAACCACGCCCACGACGACGTCTTCGGCGTCATGTACCTCTTCATCAGCGCCGACGGCCGGGACGGCAACGAGGTCCACGCCGGGCTCTTCCTCGCCGGGCCGGCCGAGGGCCCCGCCGTGCCCGTGCCGGGGACCTACCCGATCTGTCGCCGCCCCGACGACCCCGACTGCGCGGCCCCGGGCTCCCAGACGGCGTTCGCGACCGTCGGCGTCACCGACGCCCTGCTCGAACTGGAGGCCACCGCGGGGCACATCGAGATCGACGAGGTGACGCCGGAGGAAGTCCGCGGCTCCATCTCGGCGACGCTCACCGCCGACGGCCGCCGCGCGCAGATGGACGGCACGTTCCGGGCGAAGCGGGTG
>CAYPVZ010000345.1:0-4139 GCA_964414235.1 uncultured Rhodothermales bacterium
ATCTGATGCTGAACCCGTGTCTTGCCGGCTACGAGGGCCGGGTCCGCTAGCGCCTCACGGCCGAGATGGGCGACATCGGCGGCGAGAGCGGCACCGACGGGGTCGGGGAGGTGATGGCCGGCGGGGTGGGGGGCGTGGGGAGCGCAGTCCAGGTGCGGGTCGTCGGGTCGAACCGCGACACCTCCCCCCGGACGCCGCCGTCGAAGACCGACTGCCCGACGTAGATGGCGCCGCTGGCGTCGCCGGTGGCGGCGTAGCCCACGAGGGTACCGGAAGGGACCGGCGGGCCCCCTTCGAGCACGTCGTAGGTGCCCGCGACGGGGTCGTAGAGCACGACCCCTGTGGGGGTGGTCGGGGTCCCGCCCGCGGCGGAGAGGCCGGTCAGGAGCAGGCGCCTGTCGAGCGTCTGGTCGAAGCGGCGGACGTAGCCCTCCAGGCCGGTGACGTCGCTCCAGGTCTCGGCGGCGGGGTCCCAGCGGAGCAGCCCGTGCCCGCCGCCCGCGTTCGAGAAGTACACGCCACCGTCGGCGCCGACGGCCACGTCGTTGCCGCCGCCGAGCACGCCGTCCCCGAGCGCGTTCCAGGACCGGCTGGCGGCGTCCCAGCGCGCGACGTTGTCCACGACGGTGCCGCCCGCCGTCTCGAACAGGCCGACGGCGTAGATCGAGGTGCCGTCGGGCGTCGCGGCGAGGCCGCGGACGACGGTCGGGGCGTCCTCCTGGGCGCCGGAGCCGGCCACGCTCGAGCCCAGCGACCGCCAGCCGGCCACGGCGTCGGAGACCGCCACGCCCGGCGCGGCGACGTCGCGGTCTCCGACGGCCGTCGTGGAGACGGTGGCGAAGTTGCCCGCCACCGCGATCTCGCCGCCCGGCACAGGCGCCATCGCCTTGACCTCGCCCGCGACGCCGCCCGCGACCTCGGTCCAGGTGCCCGTCACCAGATCGAGGCGCTCGATGGCCGAGGTGGGGATGCTGCCGACGGGCCCGAGGTAGCCCGAGACGTAGAGCGCACCGGCCGGGTCCCAGAGCAGCCCGCTCGCGACCGTCGTGATGGGTCCCGGCGTGCCGAGCCGGGTCCATGTCGAGCCGCCGTAGGAGGCGAGGGGGAAGCGGGCGTTCCCGGCGCCGCGGAGGGCGCCGGCGGTGTAGAAGGTGCCCGTGGCGCGGTCCACCGCGACCCCCTCCGACGAGCCGAACACGTCGAGCGGGAGGCCGGTCCAGGTACCGGCGCCCGGGTCGTAGACGGCGTAGAGGGCGGTGGTGCCGGAGAGCGAGAACACCCCGTTGGCGTAGACCGTGCCGTCGGCGGCGACGGCCAGGTGGAACACGCGGGCGCCCGGCCCGCCGCCGAGGTCGTCCCAGGTCCGCGTGACCGGGTCCCAGACGGCGATGTCGTCGGCCGGTCCGCCGGCCGAGGCCTTGAACTCGCCGCCCACGTAGACGCGGCCGTCCGGGCCCACCTCGGCGTCGTAGACGATGTTGCTGGTGCCGACGCCGGCCGGCAGCCCGCCCTCCAGGCCGTCCCACGTCCCGGTCACCGGGTCGTAGCGGGCGAGCCCCGTCAGCGAGACGCCGCCGACCACGATGGGGTCGGTGGTCTGGATGGCGACGTAGATGGAGCCGTCGAGGACGGTCGCCAGCGGGAGGGCGCTGGCGGCCTGGCCGGGAACGAGCTCGATCGGTCCCCAGGTCGAGGTCTGGGCGTCCCACCGCGCGATCCCGTCGAACGGCCCGGCGCAGGCGACGCACGTCGCGGGCAGGTACACGTCGCCGTCGAGGCCCACGGCGACGGCCCTCGGCATGAAGCCGACGAAGAGGCCGTCGGGGCTGTGGCTGATGGCCTCCCATTCCTGGGCAAACGCAGGGCTGGCGAGGAGGGCGAGGAGAACGAGGGCGATGCGCATCGATTTGGAGGACGTGTGCCTCCAAGGTGGGCGACGCCCATCCCCCGCGCCTCCCCGGCAGAGGGGAGACCCACCCGATCGGCCTCGGGGCCGAGGCGAGCCTACCCGACCCCCTCCTGCGGCGGGCCCATCCGGGCCTCGTCGCCGCGAACGAGGTGGACCAGCCCGACGGGCTCCATCAGGCCCTTCACCAGCCCGATGGCCTCGTTGCCGCCCCACGGGCGCCCGCGTATGAAGTCCGGGTCGTTCGCCTGGAGCAGTGCGAGGCCCTGCTGGCGGAGCGCGTCGGACGTCGGTCGGCCGAACGTGTCGTCGAGGACGAGGCCGTAGATCGCCAGCGCGGTGCCGTCGAAGCGGACGCCGTGGACCTGGCACAGCCCGTCGACGGCACCGAAGACGTACCCCAGCCCGAAGCGCGTGGCCCAGGCCGCCTCGGGCTGGAGCGTCGCCTCGGCGTCGGCCTCGGCCCGCTGGCGCTGCTCGCGGACGAGCCGGAGCGCGTCGTCGAGCACGCGGCGCTGGGGTTTGGAAAGCGGAGCGGTGCGTCGTTTGCCCATGGGTCAGGCGCCGTCGGCGCTGAAGTCGTCGAGGCCGAGACGGTGGGCGGCGGCTTCGAGGCCGGCGTCCTGGGGCGTCGCGTGGTCGTGGGGGAGCGAGCCGCGCGGGCTGCGGAGGTAGACGAACGGCGTGTACTGCAGGAAGTTGGCCACGCGCGCCGTGTAGATGTCGGCGCTCGCTTCCACCTGGTGGGCGAGGAAGCTCTTGTCGTTGCCGGCCCACATCAGCGGCCCCCAGCGCTCGTTGACGAGGCGCGTCGAGGCCATCGCCAGCGGAGCGATCTCGGCGTCGAGGACGAGGAGCCGCTCGCGCGTCGCCGTGATCTCGTCGCCGAGCCACGCGGCGGAGCGGTCGGTGTGCGGGCCGTAGCCGGCCTCGTTGCGCTGGCGCTCCAGGCGGAGGGCCGAGAAGTAGGCCTCCAGCCGCTCCTTCTCTTCCATCAGGCCCGCCAGCCGGGCCTGCTCAGGGCGCCACGCCTCGAACGCCTCGATCTCGTCCTCCAGCGGGCGCAGCACGAGCGCCGTCCGCCAGCGGAAGACGTCCTTCGAGGCGCGCACGTCGGCGAAGACGTGGTCGCCGACGTAGAGGATCTCGCTGCCGCGCAGCCCGAGGCTGGCCTCGACGAGCGCCGCGTTGCCGCCGACGTAGGCGCGGCCCTCCTGGAGCGGCCCCGTCGCGCTGCGGAGCACCGCTCGCCCATCGTCGTCCTCGCCGACGACTTCGAACGCCGGGGCCTTCTCGTCGAAGAACGCCGGCTTGCGGGCGCCGACGATGGCGAGGTCGAACAGGTCGCGCCACGTCATGTCGCCCGGCAGGTGCGGGTCGAAGGCGTAGGTCAGGATGGGCGCGGCGTACTCCCACTCGGAGTTGGTGATGAGGAGGACCTTCTTGCCGGCCTCTTTCTGGTCCAGCAGCGCGAGCGGGACGTCGGGGTCGACGTCCGTGAAGCGGGCCGGGTCGGCCAGGATCTCGGCCTTGAGGAGGCCTTCGAGGTGGGCCGCGTCGAGCGTCTCGCGGACGACGTCGTAGAGCTCCTCGTAGCCGATGCGCGGCGGCAGGGCGCCGGCGTCGAGCTTGTCGACGAGCTGGAGGTAGATGCCGGCCTCGGAGATCGAGAACAGCGTGTTCATGAACCGCCAGCGGCGGTCGGCGACGTCGACGAGCGTGCGGCGGTAGGCCTCGCGCTGCTCGGTGTAGTCGAGCGGTTTGGTGCCGTGCGAGGCGCGCTTGACGTAGCCGAAGCGGTTGGCCTTGACCACGTTGCCGCGCTCGGTGTCGACGACGAGGCCCTGGACCACGAGGTCGGGGTCGAAGACGAGGTCGTCGACGGGCCAGCCCTGGCGCTTCAGGCCCTCTTTGATGTAGGCGTGCGCGCGCTCCTCCCACAGGGCCACGTGGTAGTGGACGAGCGTGTAGTCCATGTCGTACCCGACGGCCTGGATCTTCCGGAGGTTGAGCGTCCGGTTGCAGAAGAGGCCGCGGGGGTGGTCGAAGGCATCCGGGATGCCGGGCACGCCGTGCGTGCCGGTGCCGATGGTGGCGTCCATTCGGGTCTGTTGATGTCCGGCCTAAACGCGCCGCCGGCGGGCGCTCGTTCCCCGGAGCGGCCCTGTTCACCCTGCCGACACACGCGCCGGCTCTCCCCGCCTCGGGCCCGCGGCGGGCCGGGCTATCATGG
>CAYPVZ010000346.1:0-4137 GCA_964414235.1 uncultured Rhodothermales bacterium
ACCGGGGCCCCAGCGTCTCCGTGGGCCTCTCGTTCAGCCCCGGCTTCACGAGCGCGCCGGCCGTCCCCGCGATCCCGGACCCGGGCGCCTCGACGGTCGCGGCGACCGCTCCGGCCGGCAGCTGACCTCCCCTCCGGGCCGGCGGGGGTGGCACCGTCGGCCCGGCTCTTTCTCGCCACGTCTCTCCCTTCCCCTCCCCATGTACCGACTCGCTACTCGCTTCGCCGCCCTCGCGCTGGCGGTCCTCGTCACCAGCGCGGCGCAGGCCCAGACGCCGGACGTGACGATCACCACCGACGTCTCGTCGAACACGACCTGGACCTCGAACCACGTCTACCTGCTCGACAACCTGATCTTCGTCCGCCCCGGCGCGACCCTGACGATCCAGGCCGGCACCGTCATCAAGGGCGCGAGCACGCCGTCGTCGGCGTCGGGCGACCTCGCCAGCGGGCTCATCGTGATGCCGGGCGCCCGGCTCGTCGCCGACGGCCGCCAGGACGCCCCCATCATCTTCACGGCCGAGATCGACGACGTCTCGGACCCCGATGACACGGACGAGTTTACCCGCGGCGAGTGGGGCGGCGTGATCCTGCTCGGCCGGGCCACGACCAACAGCACGCCGGCCATCACCAACATCGAGGGCGTGCCGGAATCGAACGACACCCTGTTCGGCTGCGACAACGCCACGGTCACCTGCAACGACGACGACGACTCGGGCATCCTCCGCTTCGTCTCGATCCGCCACGCCGGCTTCGGCTTCCGCCAGGCCTCTGAGATCAACGGGCTCACGCTGGGCGCCGTCGGCCGGGGCACGGTTCTCGAGCACATCGAGGTCTTCGGCAACTCGGACGACGCCTTCGAATTCTTCGGCGGCACGGCCCAGGCCAAGTACCTCGTCGGGGCGTTCAACGGCGACGACGGGCTCGACACCGACCGTGGCTTCCGCGGCAAGGTCCAGTACGCGCTGATTCTCAACAACCCGGGCATCGATGGCGGACGCTGCACCGAGACCGACAGCGGCGTCTCGGACCTCGGCGGAGAGGATGCCCAGCCCTACGCCCACCCGATCTACTCGAACCTGACCTGCATCGGGGCCGGCTCGTCCGCCGACCGCGGCCAGCTCGGCGAGGACGGCAACTCGGCCACGTTCCAGATCCGCGACAACTCGGGCGGCGCCTTCTACAACTCGATCGCGACGCAGTACCCGGGCTCGGCCATCAACCTGGAGGCGCTCGCCTCGGGTGAGGACACCGAGAACCGGTTCGGCCTCAACATCGAGGGCACCGACGACCTCGTCATCCGCAACAACGTGTTCTTCGACTACGGCGCCGGGACCACGTTCGCCGCCCTCGTCGACGACGACTCGGACAACTCGGTGGTCCGCCAGACGGCCATCGAGGGCGCCATCGCCACGGCCAACGTCATCGCCGACCCGCAGCTGGCGGGCGTGTGCCGCGAGCAGGGCTGCGCCGGGCTCGACCCGCGCCCGCTCACGACGAGCGTCGCCGCCACGGGCGCCCAGTTCGTCGGCAACCAGCTCGCCGGCGACGCCTTCTTCGACGTCGTCGCCTACCGCGGCGCCTTCGAGCCGACGACCTCCGCCAGCAGCAGCGCCAACGCGACGTGGCTCGGCGGCTGGACGGCGCTCTACCAGATGGGCTACCTCACGGGTCAGTCCGTCGCCGTCGGGGACGCGCCGGAGGCCGGCGCCCTCGGGCTGGCCGTCGCGCCGAACCCGGTGCGCGGCGCCGCCACGGCCCGCGTGACGCTGAAGGAGGCCGGCACGGTCCGCGTCGCGCTCTACGACGTCCTCGGCCGCGAGGTCTCGGTCGTCGCACAGGGCACGTTCGCCGCCGGCACGACCTCCGTCGCGCTCGCCACCGACACGCTCCCGGCCGGCGTCTACGTCCTCCGCGTCGACGCGGCGGGCGCCTCGGCCACGACGCGCATCAGCGTCGTCCGCTAACCCCCGCTCCCGCTGGTGGCGTCGGCCGCCAGCGGGGCCCTGAGCACCCGGCGCGGACGCGCCCGTCACTGCGGACCCCTCCGCCGCGCCCCGCCGGGAAGAGCGCCGGCCCTCGTGGGAGGGGGCCGGCGCTCGCTTTTTGGAGAGACAGGTCCGCCGCGATCCGCACCGCCTATCGCCCTGGATACACAGCCGTAACGCTCTCTTCCCCGTGCCGTTACCGTGCGCGCGGTCCGCCGCCCCAGCTTCCCTGGCAGTCTCCCCGGATGCTCCTGTGACCCGCTACCGGACGATCTTCCTGTCCGACCTCCACCTCGGCATGCGCGGCTGCCAGGCCGAGCGCGTGCTCGACTTCATCCGGCAGCACGAGGCCGAGCGCTGGGTCCTCGTCGGCGACGTGGTCGACGGCTGGGCGCTGACGCGGTCCTGGACGTGGACGCAGACCCACAACGACGTCATCCAGAAGCTGCTCCGCGAGGTGCGCAAGGGGGCGGAGATGGTCTACGTGCCGGGCAACCACGACGGCGCGGCCCGCCAGTTCGTCGGGCTCACGTTCGGGGGCATCCTCGTCCAGCGCGAGTGGACGCACGTGACGGCCGACGGGCGGCGCCTCCTCGTGCTCCACGGCGACGAGTTCGACGGCCTCGTGCGGCTGGCGCCGTGGCTGAGCCACGTCGGCGCGCGGGCCTACGAAGTCCTGCTCAAGCTGAACACGGTCGTCGCGGCCGTGCGCGAGCGGATGGGCAAGCCGTACTGGTCGCTCGCGGCAGCGCTGAAGGACCGGACCAAGAAGGCCGTCCAGTACGTGGCCGGCTTCGAGGAGGCCGTCGCCACGCGGGCCGCCGAGCGCGGCGCCGACGGCGTCGTCTGCGGCCACATCCACCGGCCCGAGATCCGGACGTTCGAGACCGAAACCGGCCCGGTCCTCTACGCCAACTGCGGCGACTGGGTCGAGAGCTGCACGGCGCTCGTCGAACGGTTCGACGGCACGCTGGAGATCGTCCGCTGGACGGGCGCGCTCGCGGCCGCCGCCCCGGTCTCCGAGCCGCTGGCGGCGGGCGACGGCGTCCGCCAGTCGGTCGAGGACATCGCGCCGCGCCTCTCGATCGGAGCCGAGGACGTCCACGCGGGCCTCGATCCCGCGGCGCTCTTGGAGGGCGCCAGCCTCGACGGCCGATGAGCGCGCTCCGCATCCTGTTCACGGTCCAGGGCGAGGGCCGGGGCCACATGACGCAGGCGCTCGCGCTGGCCGGCATGCTCCGGCGGCGCGGGCACGCCATCGTCGGCGCCGTCGTCGGCGGCGGGCGGGCCGAGGTGCCGGCCTTCTTCCGCCGCGGGCTGGCGACGCGCGTGGAGACCGTCGAGAGCCCCGGCTTCGTGGCGGGCGCGGACGGCCGGATCCGCCCGGCCGCGACGGTCCTCCGGGGCCTCGCCCAGGCCGGCCGCTACGCTCCGGGTCTCGACCGCATCGCCGCCGCCATCGACCGGGCCGAGCCCGACGTCGTGGTCAACTTCTACGAGGGACTGATGGGCCTGTACGGGCTCCTCCGCGTCTCCGACGTGCCCGTCATCGCCGTCGGCCACCAGTTCATGATGGGGCACCCGGCCTACCCGCTCGCGCCGGGCTGGCCGGTCCAGCGCCTCGCCCTCCAGGGCTACACGACCCTCATCGGCGCCGGCGCCACGACGCGGCTGGGCCTCTCGTTCTACGACGCACCGGACCGGCCGGGCCTCCGCGTCATCCCGCCGCTCCTGCGCAAGGCCGTCTTCGGAATGGTCGGCCGGCCCTGCGACGGGTCGATTCTGGTCTACCTCATGGAGCCCGCGCTCGCGCCCCAGCTGGCGGTGTGGAGCGACCGGCACCCGGACGTCCGGCTCCACGTGTTCTCGACCGTCCGCCCCCACGACCACAGCCCGGCGCTGACCTTCCATGCGCTCAGCGGCTCCGCCTTTCTGGAGCGGATGGCGGCGGCGCGCGCCGTCGTCTGCACGGCCGGCTTCGAGACGGTCTCGGAGGCGATGTGGCTCGGCAAGCCCGCGCTCATGGTGCCGACGCCGGGCCACTACGAGCAGCGCTGCAACGCGGCCGACGCCGTCGCCAGCGGGGCCGGCGTCGCCGCGACGACGCTCGACCTCGACCCGCTGCTCGACTATCTCGACCACCACGCAGC
>CAYPVZ010000347.1:0-4129 GCA_964414235.1 uncultured Rhodothermales bacterium
GATCGCCGTCGGCAACGTCGTCGGGTCGAACCACTTCAACGTGCTCGGCATCCTGGGCGTGGCGGCGCTCGTGCATCCCCTCGCCGCGCCGGGCCTCCAGTGGGTCGACCTCGCGGTGCTGGCGGCGTTCGCGGCCGCCCTCGTCCCGGTGATGTGGAGCGGCGGGCGCGTCACCCGCGTCGAGGCCGGCCTGCTGACCGCCGCATACGTGGGCTACGTCGGGTACCTCGCCGTCCAGCACGCGTAAGCCCGCCGGATTCGACGGAAACGGAACGCTAGGCTGCGAACGTTGACCGGCCGATACCGTAGTCTCTCCGACCCTCTTTCGCTCTGATGGATACGTCGACCGCCGAGTCCACCCAGGCCGCTCAGGCCCCCGTCCGCCCGCGCCGGCACTCCCGGCAGGTCACGCTGCGCCACACCGTCGACGGCGTCGAGCACGCGCTGAAGATCGGCGGCGGCGCCCCGATCACGGTCCAGTCGATGACGACGGGCAAGACGCACGACGTCGAGGGCTGCCTCGCCGAGGTCCGCCAGCTGGCCGAGGCCGGCGCCGACGTCGTCCGCGTGGCCGTGCCGCGCCCCGAGGACGCCGACGCGCTGGCGGCCATCGTGAAGGGCAGCCCGGTGCCCATCGTGGCCGACATCCACTTCAACCACACCTACGCGCTGAAGGCGCTGGAGGCGGGCGTGGCCAAGGTGCGGATCAACCCGGGCAACATCGGCAAGCCGGAGTGGGAGCGCGAGGTGCTGCGGGCCGCCAAGGACAAGGGCGTGCCGATCCGGATCGGCGTCAACGGCGGCTCGCTGGAAAAGGACATCCTCGACAAGTACGGCTACCCACGCCCGGAGGCCCTCTTCGAGAGCGCCATGCGCCACGCCGAGGTCTGCGAGCGCGAGGGCTTCGAGGACGTCGTGATCTCGGTCAAGCACTCAGACGTCTACTTCATGATCCAGAGCTACCGCCTGCTGGCGGAGGCCACGGACTACCCGCTCCACCTCGGCGTGACCGAGTCGGGCTCGATGAAGACCGGCCCGATCAAGTCGAGCATCGGCATCGGCAGCCTGCTGGCGGACGGCATCGGCGACACCATCCGCGTCTCGCTGGCGGCCGACTCGGTCAACGAGGTCCGCGTGGGGCACCAGATCCTCAAGTCGCTCCGCCTCGGGCGGCCCGGCGTCAACGTCATCGCGTGTCCGACGTGCGGGCGCCTCGCAGGCGACCTGTTTTCCGTCGTCGACGAGGTCGAGGAGGCTGTCGCGAAGCACGGCTTTGAGCGCGACCTCAACGTGGCGCTCATGGGCTGCGCCGTCAACGGCCCCGGCGAGGCGGCCGGCGCCGACCTCGGCGTGTCGCTCGGCCGCGGCCGGGCCCACATCTTCAAGCGCGGCGAGATCGTCGGGACGGTCGAGCAGGGCGAGATCGCCGACGCCGTGATCGACCTGATCGAGCGCTGGGACGAGCCGGCGGCCTAGCGCCGTGGCTCAGGTCACGACCGCCCGCATCCTCGCCGACAGGGCGCTCCAGTCGCTGAGCAGCGAGGCGTGCGTCGACTGGGCCGTCGGGCTCCTGTTGGGCGGCCACGACGGTGAGGCCGTCGCGATGCTCGCTGGCATGTCGCCGCCGTTTAACGCGTTCGAGACCGCCGATCTCTGCGACCGCGCGCTTGCCGAGGTCGGAGCGCCGGACCTGGCGGAAGACGAGGCGGTCCACATCTTCGCCGCCGAGCGCCTCCGTGCCGCGCTGTCAGGCGACGCCGACATGGGCGAGACGCTCGGCGTGGTCAGGGACTTCTGCGTCGCGCACGACTACGACCGCGCGCTATACGACTTCTATCTCCTCTGCTTCGCTCGCGAGGACTTGGTGGACGAACAGTTCAGCGCGCACTGGCCGAGCGCGACGCGCGCGAGCATCGACGCCCTCATCCGCCAGCGCGCGGCGGCGTTCGTGGCGGAGGTCGCCGTCCGCTACCGGACGACCGCCAGCCGGAGCGCACCGGCCGAGCCGTCCGCCGGCCGGACGAAGTAGAGGCCCGTCGGAAGCTCCGGGACCGTGACGATCCGCCGGCCCAGGACCGTCCCGAGGCGGGCGACCACGCGGCCCGTCAGGTCGACCACGTCGAGCGCCGTCGTCTGCATGGCCTCCACCGTCACGCGCGCGCCGGCCCGGACGACCGACGGGTAGAGCCGCCAGTCGGCGGCGGGGCCGTCCTCGACGACCGTGGGCAGCGCGTTGAAGGCGGCCTGCGCGTTCACGATGCCCCAGCCCAGCAGCGAGTCCGGCGCCGATGCCTGACTGGCGGTCGAGCGGAGCAGGTCGCGCACCTGAATCGGCGTCAGCGACGGGCGCGCCTGGAGGAGTTGGGCGACGACGCCGGTCACCATCGGCGCCGAGAACGAGGTGCCGTCGCCCGCTGCGTAGCCCCCGCTTCGTTGCGCGACGATGACGCTGGAGCCCTGCGCGGCCACGTCCGGCTTGAGGCGGCCGTCCGCCGTGGGGCCGACCGACGAGAAGGGCGACCGCGTGCCCGAGGACGTCACGGCCGCCACGACGATGGCCGAGTCGGCGTCGGCCGGGGCGCCGATATACCGCCACGACGAGGCGCCCTCGTTGCCGGCCGAGACGACCACGACGAGCCCGTGCGAGGCCGCCCGGTCCACGGCGCGCGTGACGAGGGCCGTGTTGCCGTCGAGATCAGCGTAGGTGTAGTCGCCCTCACCCGGGTCGAACTCGGTGTAGCCGAGCGACACGTTGACGACGTCGGCGCCATTCGCCTCCAGCCACTCCAGGCCGGCCACGAACGCGTCCTCCTCCGCGTGCGTCTCAGTCGGGGCGAACTCGGTCGTCGCCGCAAGCACGTCCGCCGAGAACGCCGGCCCGACGAGCTGGCCCTCGTCGTGGCCGAAGGTGACTGAGGTCGTGGAGAGGCCGTGGTAGCTGCTCTGCGAGCCGCCGACGAAGTCCTGCACACCGAGGAGCCGGCCGCTCGACACGAGGTCGCCGAAGGCGGGGTGGCCGAAGTCGAACAGGGTGTCGAGGAACCCGACGCGGACGCCGACCCCGGTGTAGCCGGCCTCGATGAGGGCGTCGGCGTGGACCAGCCGGAGCTGCGTCGCCGACGGTCCGTAGTCGACGAACACCGGGCTGGCGACGGCGTCGGTGACCTCCGCCAGCGGGGCGGTCGGCGTTATCGCCGTCGAGACCATCCGGCCGAGCGGGCGGATCTCGCGTACGACCGGGAGCGCGGCGACGGCCTGGAGCTGCGCGTCGGTGAGGTCTGCGCTGACGGCGCCCAGCCACCGGCTCTCGACGCGGACCTCGACGCCGCGCCGCGCCAGCGCGGCGCGGGCCTCGGGTGCGATGGAGCGGTCGCTGGACGTGCCGGGCGTTCCACGGAGCGCCCGCCGCTCCAGCGCGCGCGGCGTGACGGCCTCGGCCGGCACCGTCGCGTCGACGACGATCCAGTAGGGTGTGGCGCGGGTCTCGGCCGACTGGCTCCGGGCGGGGAGAGCGGCGGCGAGGAGGAAGAGAGAGAGGAACCGAAGACGCATGGGGAGCGGGGCGGGACGGTCGCAAGGTGGAGATCCGAGCGCCCGCCGTCCAGAGGAAGGGCCCCGAATCGCGCGGAGAGCGGCAGAAATGAAAGCGCTTACGGTTTTTTCCGGAGAGACCGGGGGAGGGCTTGACCTCGGACGGCCCTCACACTATCGTAACGTCCCTGTAAGCGCTTACGCATCCACCCGTGCCCATCACGATCTACGACATCGCCGAGGGAGCCCAGGTCTCCATCGCGACCGTCTCGCGGGCGTTCAACGGGCACCCGCGCGTGTCGGAGGCGACGCGCGCGAAGGTCTTCGCCGTAGCCCAGGAGCTCGGCTACGAGCCCCACGCGAGCGCCCAGAGCCTCGCCCGCAAGGCGACCCACCTGATCTCGGCCGTCGTCCCCATGATGACGTCGGCGTTCTTCGTCGAGGTGCTCCGCGGCGTCCAGGACCGGCTCGACGCGAGCGACTACGACCTCGTCGTCTACGCCAGCCGGACGCTCGACCGCGTCGACGGCCAGCTGGCGCGCGCCGTCCAGCCCGGCCGCGCCGACGGGCTGCGGCTCGTCTCGACGCCGCTCTCGGA
>CAYPVZ010000348.1:0-4127 GCA_964414235.1 uncultured Rhodothermales bacterium
TCGCGGGGAGCCCCCTCAAGGGGGCAGGAAGGCCAGAGGCTCTGAATCCGAACAGCCTCTCAGGATGATGCCCTCGCGGGAGTTTCCGCACAAGGCCTGGACCGGCCCCAGCCCGGCGACCTCGCCCCTCCGGGCCCGAGGCGAGCAGAGCCGGCCGTCGTCCCGATATCTTCGAGCCTCGCCCGCTCTCGCCCATGCGCCCCGCCGTCCTCCTCGTCCTGCTGGCGACCGCCGCCAGCGCCGCCGCCCAGCCGCGCCCGACGCTCACCATCGACCAGATCACCCAGCGCACCGAGACCTGGGTCGGCGGCTGGCCCTCCATGCCGTACTGGACCGACGCCGGCGACGCGATCTACTTCGACTGGAACCCGCAGGGCGTCTACCCCGCCGACTCGCTCTACCGCGTCGCCCCGGCTGGCGGCACGCCCGAGCGCGTCCCCGCCGACGTCCGCCGCCAGCTCCCGCCGCGCTTCCAGGGCTGGGCCACCGACGGCACCTACTCCCCCGACCGCCGCCGCCACGCCTACACCCGCGGCGGCGACGTCTACGTCTACCACCTCGCCACCGGCCAGACGGAGCGCATCACGCGGACGCCCGGCCGCGAGTCGTCCCCGACCTTCCTCCGCGACGGCCGCCTCGTCTACCGCACCGGCGACGCCCTCGTCCGCGTCGACGGCGGCACCCTCGCGCAGCTCACCGACCTCCGCGAGGGCACCGCGCCCAGGGACCGCGACCCCGCCGCCCAGGCGGTCTACCTCCGCGACCAGCAGCGCCGCCTCTTCGACGTCCTCCGCGAGCGCGCCCTCCGCGACTCGCTCGCCGCCGCCGAGCGCGAACGCGACGCCCTCGACCCGGACGCCCCGCCCACCTTCTATGTCGGCGACCGCCGCGTGGGCCAGCTCCAGATCGACCCCACCGGCCGCTTCGTCACCTTCACGCTCTCCGACGACGCCGACGCGGACCGGACGCTCCTCGTCGACTACGTCACCGAGAGCGGCGTCGCCGAGGAGATCCGCTCCCGCCCGAAGGTCGGCGGCCCGCGCGTCGGCGCCGACCTCTACGTGCAGGACCTCCGCCGCGACACCACGATCCGCGTCGACCTGACGACGCTCCCCGGCGCCTTCGACGCGCCCGACTGGTCCGACGCCGCCGCCGACTCGTCGCGCCTCTTCCTGCCCTGGGGCCCGCGCTGGAGCCCCGACGGCCGCGTCGCCGTCGTCGACGTCCGGACGGTCGACAACAAGGACCGCTGGCTGGCGCGGCTCGACCCCGCCACGGGAGCGCTCACGCTCCTCGACCGCCAGCGCGACGAGGCATGGGTCGCCGGGCCGGGCATCTGGTGGGCCGCCGGCACCTGGCTGCCCGACGGCCGCTACACGTTCCAGTCCGAGCGGACCGGCTGGAGCCACCTCTACGCCGTCGACGTGGAGACCGGCGCCGTCGAGGCGCTGACGGAGGGCCCATTCGAGGTCGACGAGGCGACGCTCCTGCCGGACGGCCAGACGTGGCTGCTCCAGACCTCCGAGGGCGACCTCGGCCAGCGCCACCTCTGGACCATGCCGAACGAGCCCGGCGGCTTCGCCCGCCGCGAGCGGCTCACGCAGGGCGAGGGCCGCTGGGACGGCGCCCTCTCACCCGACGGCACGCGGCTGGCGCTGCTCTTCTCGACCGCCAGCACGCCGCCCGAGGTCTACGTGATGCCCCTGGATGGCGAACCGTCAGGTCGGCGCAGCCAACACGAGCGCGTGACGCACTCGACGACCGAGGCCTTCGAGGCCTACCCGTGGCGCCCGGCCGAGATCGTCGAGATCCCGGCCTCCGACGGCGCCCGCGTGCCGGCCCGCATCTACCGCCCGGAGACGCCCAACGGCGCCGCCGTCCTGTTCGTCCACGGCGCAGGCTACCTCCAGAACGCCCACCGCTGGTGGAGCTCCTACTTCCGCGAGTACCAGTTCCACAACCTGCTGGCGGATGCCGGCTACCTCGTCCTCGACCTCGATTACCGCGCCTCCGCCGGCTACGGCCGCGACTGGCGGACGGCCGTCTACCGCCACATGGGCGGCCGCGACCTCCAGGACTACGTCGACGCGAGCGAGTGGGTGGGCGACGAGTTCGGCATCGATCCCGAGCGCGTCGCCATCTACGGCGGCTCCTACGGCGGCTTCCTCACGCTGATGGCGCTCTTCACCGAGCCCGAGCACTTCGGCGGCGGCGCGGCCATGCGCAGCGTCACCGACTGGGCCCACTACAACGACGGCTACACCCGCAACATCCTCAACTCCCCGCTGGAGGACCCCGAGGCGTACCGCCAGTCGTCGCCCATCGAGTTCGCCGCCGGCCTGGAAGACCCGCTCCTCATGACGCACGGCCTCGTCGACGACAACGTGGAGCCGCAGGACATCTTCCGGCTCACGCAGCGGCTCATCGAGCTCGGCAAGCGAGACTGGGAGCTGGCGATCGCGCCCGTCGAGCCCCACGGCTACGTCGAGCCGACGTCCTGGTCCGACCTGTTGCACCGGATCTACGACCTCATCGAGCACAGCGTCGGCCCCCGCCGCGCCGACGGCTCGGAGGGCTAACGTTCCTGCGGGTCGTCAGGTGGTCGCTCCCATGGAATGGAGAACGGCCGTAGGCCGTCCCCGAGACATAGCAGCTTCACGTGAGCGCCGTGAAAGAGATCGACCCGCCCTCCTACAACGTCGTGGATCACGGTGTGATGGAGCAAGCGCTCTCGCTGCATCGCACTCGTGGTCTCCACCGGAAGAAATGGCAGGGACGCTGACGGCACGTCGGCGAGGAGGACCTCTCTGCACTCGGCGTAATCAACCGTGTCGCTGGCGACATCGGCACCATTGAATGCGGACAGGTACAGAATATCGAAGCCGATCAGCAGCAGGGGGCCAGTCGTGGCTTCCGAAATTCGATAGGGGATACGGCCCGAGGTCCAGTACGTGTCCCAGGCGAATACCGCGATGGCGTACCGGTCCGGCATGCACTCCAGCCGGAGCCAGCCGGAGTCGTGCAACGTGTAGCGATCGAGGAACTCGGGGAGCGTGGTCTCCCTGGCGGCTTCCCACGGAAGCTCGGCCAGATCCGCGCCGAGGTCTGGGTGACGCGTCATGCGAAGCCCCTCAGGCGATCTGCCGCGCCGGCCCGGCCTGGCGGACCGCCTCGTTGACGTCGTCGCGGTACTTCTCGAAGTTGTCCGCGAACATCTCGGCCAGCTGGTGGGCCTTGGCGTCGTAGGCGTCCGTGTCGTCCCACGTCTCGCGCGGCTGGAGGACGGCGTCGGGCACGCCGACGATGGACGTGGGCACGCGGAGGCCGAACACCGGCTCGGTCTCGGTCGGCACGTCGTCCAACTCGCCCGCCAGTGCGGCGTTGACCATGCGGCGCGTCCAGGCCAGCTTCATGCGCTGGCCCGTTCCGTGCGGCCCGCCCGTCCAGCCCGTGTTGACGAGGAACACGCGCGCGCCGGAGTCGCGGATGCGGTCGCCCAGCATCTCGGCGTAGCGCGTCGGCGGAAGGACCATGAACGGCTCGCCGAAGCAGGCCGAGAACGTCGCCTTGGGCTCGGTCACGCCGCGCTCCGTCCCGGCGACCTTCGCCGTGTAGCCGCTCAGGAAGTGGTACTGCGCCTGCTCCGGCGTCAGCACCGAGATCGGCGGGAGCACGCCGAACGCGTCGGCCGTGAGGAAGACGATCGTCTCCGGCACACCGCCCATCCCGCTTTCGCTCGCGTTGGGGATGAAGTGGATGGGGTAGGAGAGCCGCGTGTTCTCGGTGATCGTCGCGTCGTCGAAGTCGATCTGGCGGTCGGGCGTGAGGGCCACGTTCTCGGCCAGCGTGCCGAACTCGCGCGTCGTCGCGAAGATCTCGGGCTCGCCCTCGGCGCTCAGGCGGATGGCCTTGGCGTAGCAGCCGCCCTCGAAGTTGAACACGCCCTCGTCGTTCCACCCGTGCTCGTCGTCGCCGATGAGCACGCGGCTGGCGTCGGCCGAGAGCGTGGTCTTGCCGGTGCCGCTCAGGCCGAAGAAGACGGCCGCGTTGCCGCCGCCGACGGCCTCGTTGGCCGAGCAGTGCATCGGGAGCACGCCCTTCGACGGGAGCATGTAGTTGAGCGCCGA
>CAYPVZ010000349.1:0-4119 GCA_964414235.1 uncultured Rhodothermales bacterium
CCTTGGCCAGCATCGCGTCGAGCGCGCGGGCATCGTTGTGGGGGAACGGCCGGGCCTCGATGCGGCCGAGCTTGAGGCCGTCGAGCACGGAGGCGTGGATCTCGTCGTCGTAGAGGACGAAGTCCTTGGGCCCTGGCAGCGCGCTCATCAGGCCGACGTTGGCGGAGTAGCCGCTGGAGAAGACGAGCGCGCGCTCCTTGCCCTCGTGGGCCGCCAGCCGCTCTTCGAGCTGGCGGTGGAGCGGGCCGTGCCCGTTGAGGATCGGCGGCCCGCCGGCGCCGACGCCGAGCTCGGTCACGGCCGCGCGGACGCGCTCGATCACGCGGGGGTGGGTCGCCAGGTCGAGGTAGTTGTTCGACCCGAACATGAGCATCGTCCGCGTCGTGCCGGTGTGGTCGCGGACGCGGACCTCGCGGCCGGTGCGGCTCAGGATCTCGCGGAAGTGGAGCCCGTCGACCTCGCGGGCGCGCTCGCCGCGGATGCGGCCGGAGAAGGTCGAGGTGCGCTCGGCGAGGTCGAGCTGGGTGCGGATGCGGACGAGGTCCCGGTAGGAGAGGACCGGGGAGGGTGGGTGTGGGGGGGGCATGGGGCCAGGGGGGTGCCAGGGAGAGGCGAAACCTCAGAGGTTCCCCGCTTGCTTCGGGGAAACCAATTCCGGCCGAGGCTTTAACACCTACCCCGTAAGCAACGCCGAAGTGCCCGGGATGTGAATTAATTCTCTCGTCGCCCGCCGTTAGGGGGCAGGGTGGAACCACGCATCGAACTGAGACGCGGCGGTCTCGGCCATCGCATCCGCGCGGCCTTCGAGCTCCTGGCGGCCCAGGACGGCGAGCGTTGCCACGAGGGGCTCGGTGCGCGCGCAGAGCCGCCAGTAGGCCTGGAGGAGCCACTCGCCGTCGCGCCACAGGACGTAGGCGTGCGGCCGGAAGCGGAGACCGACGAGCAGGAGAGGCGCCTCGGCCTCGGCGGCGACTTCGAAGGCGCCGTGGCGGAAGGGGAGCACGCCGTCGCCAGGCCCGATCTGGCCCTCGGGCGCCAGCGCCACCGGCACGGGCGACTGGCGGACCGCCTCGCGCAGCGCCTCCCGCGCCGCCGCCCGGCTCTCGTCACGGCCCCGGTTCACGTAGATCGTCCCCAGCGCCGTCGCCATCGGCCCGATGAGCGGGAGCCGGCGCACGCCCTGGGTCGAGAGGAACCGCATCGGCGCGGCGGCGACGAGGACGACGGGGTCGATGTAGGAGACGTGGTTGAAGAAGACGAACCCATCGTGCGCGCGCAGCGCCTCGGCGCCCGTCGTCTCGCGCCGGATGCCCGCGATCCAGAGGCACGCGCGCGCCACGAGAACCGCCACGCGCTCGACCGGCCGGACCGTCGCACGCGGCCCGGGCACGAGCGCGGCCACCAGCAGCGCGATCAGCCCGACGACCGCCAGCCCGATCGTCGCGCCGACCCGCAGGGCGCCGACGGCGACCGCTAGCGGTCCGGGACGCGGCGGGAGGGCTTCGGGGGGGACGTGCATGGCTCCAAGCTATCCCGGCGCGCCCGGCCCGCCTGGTGCGGCCGGACTACGCTACCGGTCCGCGCGGACCAGGAGGACCGCGGCCACGCCGGCGAACACGACGTGCGGCAGCCACGCGGCCACGACGGGCGGGAGGTCCTGCACGTAGCCCAGCGGCTCGATCGTCTTCTGGAGCGCGAGGTAGAGGAACGCCACGCCGAGGCCGAGCGCCAGTTGCGCGGCCTGCCCGCCCCGGCGGCGCCGCGAGGCGAGCGGGACCGCGATCAGGACGAGGATCAGGTTGGCCAGCGGGTACGTGATCTTCGTGTAGTAGGCCACGAGCGGGCGCCCGCGCTGGGTCACGCCGGCCCGCTCCAGCGACGTCACGTAGGCGCGCGCCTCGGGCAGCGTCAGCCGCTCCGCGTCGCGCTCGGACTGCGCGAGGTCGCGCGGGAGGATGGCCAGCGCCGTGTCCAGCTCGGCGTGGCGCTCGTAGCGCTCCTGGCCGTCGGCGCCGAACTGGCGGAGCGTGGCGTCGAGCGCGCGCCACGTCCGGAGCGAGTCGATCCAGGTGATCTGCGCGGCGTCGAGCCGGCTCGCGACGTCGTGCGTCGAGTCGTCGAAGGCGACGACGCTCACGCGGAAGGCCTGGCCGCTCTCGCGGTCGAAGTAGCGGCTGGAGAGGATCACGCCCGGCGCCGTCTGGCGGACGATCTCGCCAGTCCCGTTCGAGCCCTCCGGCGCGTCGCGGTAGTAGCGGTTCTGGAACTCGTGGACCGTGGCCAGCGACCGCGGCACGACGAAGCCGTTGAAGATCAGCATCCCGACGGTGAACAGGCCCGCCGCCAGCAGGTATGGCCGGAGGTAGCGCCACGTCGAGACGCCGGCCATGTGGAGCGCCGTCAGCTGCATCGACTGCGCCAGCCGCGCGGTCACGTAGACGGCCGCGAGGAACAGCGCCAGCGGGCTCGTCAGCCGGACGATGTCCGGGATGTAGTGGAGGTAGTACTCGCCGAAGATCTGGCCCATCGTCGCGCCCCGGTCCAGGAAGTCGTCGATGAGCTCAGCGAAGTCGAGCACGACGAACGTGGCGACGAGCAGCGCCAGCAGGAGCGCGGTGCCGGCGAGGAAGCGGCGGAGGACGTGCCAGTCGAACCGGGTCACCGGGCGTCGGGGGGCGGGGGAGGGGGAAGATCGGGTGATTGCCGGCCGGCCGGACGCGTACGGGCCCCGCCAGTCGGGTCGCAGCGGAACGGGTGGGGCTAGCTTGGCGTGCCCGAGACGCCGCTCGCCGGCCCCGCTTCCCCCTCAACCCGACCCGCCCGATGAAAGTCCACGAGTACCAGGCCAAGGAGATCCTCGCCCAGCACGGCGTCGTCGTCCAGCGCGGCATCGTCGCCGACACGGTCGAGGAGGCCGTCCAGGCCGCCGAGACGATGGCCGCCGACGGCGTCGACCAGTTCGTCGTCAAGGCCCAGATCCACGCGGGCGGCCGCGGCAAGGGCGGCGGCGTCAAGTTCTCGCCGACCATCGAGGACGTCCGGGCCAACGCCGAGAAGATCCTCGGCATGCAGCTCAAGACGCCGCAGACCGGGCCCGAGGGCCAGGAGGTCAAGAAGGTGCTCGTGACGGCCGCCGAGGACATCGCCCACGAGTACTACGTCGGCGTCACGCTCGACCGCGCCAAGGGCCAGGACGTCATCATGGCCTCCACCGAGGGCGGCGTCGAGATCGAGGAGGTGGCCGAGGCGACGCCCGAGAAGATCATCAAGGTGTGGGTGGACCCCGCCGTCGGGCTCCGGCCGTACCAGGCCAACGAGATCGCCAGCCGCCTCGGCTTCGAGGGCGCCACGGCCAAGGAGGCCCGGACGTTCGTCACGGCCCTCTACAAGGCCTACCGGGCGGCCGACGCGACGATCGCCGAGATCAACCCGCTCGTCCGCACCGAGGACGGCCGCGTCGTCGCGCTCGACGCCAAGTTCAACCTCGACGACAACGCGCTCTACCGTCACCCCGACCTCGCCGAGATGCGCGACGAGGCCGAGGAGGACCCGCTGGAGGTCGAGGCCGGCAAGCACCACCTGAACTACATCAAGCTCGACGGCAACGTCGGCTGCATGGTCAACGGCGCCGGGCTGGCGATGGGGACGATGGACCTCATCAAGCTGGCAGGCGGCGAGCCGGCCAACTTCCTGGACGTCGGCGGGACGGCGTCGGCTGCGACCGTCGAGGCCGGCTTCCGCATCATCCTCTCCGACCCGAACGTCAAGGCGATCCTGGTCAACATCTTCGGCGGGATCGTCCGGTGCGACGTGGTCGCGCAGGGCGTGATCGAGGCAGCCCAGAACATCGACCTCACGGTCCCGCTCATCGTCCGTCTCCAGGGCACGAACGCGGAGGAAGGCATGGCGCTGCTCCGCGACTCCGGGCTGCCCATCGAGAGCGCGATCCTGCTCCAGGAGGCCGCCGACAAGGTGACGGCGGCGCTCAACGCGTAGCGGCGGCGTTCTTCCTCCATCGAAGGGGCGGCGCGGTGCGTCGCCCCTCCCTGTTTCTCACGTGGACACCGCCCGCCAGCCCGCCGGGATCGAGATCGACGGCGTCGCCAAGCGCTACGGCGC
>CAYPVZ010000350.1:0-4117 GCA_964414235.1 uncultured Rhodothermales bacterium
GGCCGGCGCGCTGGCGACGCTCACCGACGCACGCGACCTCGACACCGGCTTCGCGCTCCGCTACGTCCCGCGCTGGACCGCCAAGGGCTGGGCCGCCCTCACCCTCGGCGCCGTTCGGCTCGACCTCGGCGCCCGGTGCGTCGGGGCCCGCTACACCACGGCCTCCGAGTCGCTGCCCGTCGCCGCCTACCTCGTCGTCGACGGGCAGGCGTCCGTCCGCCGCCGGCTGGCGGGTGCCGCGCTCACCCTGGCCCTCGTGGCCGAAAACCTCACGGGCGTCCAGTACGAGGTCGTCCGCTCCTATCCCATGCCGCCGCGCCATGCGCGGCTCCGCCTCACCCTCTCGCTCTGATGCGTCGCCTCTCCCTCCTCGCCCTCGTCGTCGTCCTCGCGGCCTGCGACTCGACCACCGACACGCCCACCGCCGACGTGGTCTACGTCGGCAACCAGGGCAACTTCTCCGACAACAACGGCTCGATCACGCGCTACGACCCCGAGACGGGCGCCGTCGCGCAGGACGCCATCCCCGACCTCGGCGGGCTCGTCCAGAACCTCTACGGCGACGGCGCCACGGTCCGCGTCCTTCTCAACTTCGACGACTCGTACACGACGGGGCGCGGGCGGATCGTGACGTTCGACGCCGTCGGCGGCCAGCGGACGGGCGAGATCGCCGTGCGGACGCCGCGTGCGCTCGGCGACGGGGCCGCCACGGCCGGCAGCCCGACGACGGGCTACGTCTCGAACCTCTACAATGACTCCGTCACGCCGGTCGACTTCACCACGAACGAGGCGGGCACGCCGATCCCGGTCGGCAGCGCGCCGGAGGGCGTCGTCTCCGCGGCCGGCCGGACCTACGTCGCCAACTCGGGCTTCGGCTACGGCACCACGCTGACGATCCTCGACACGGCTGCCGGCACGGTCCTCGGCACCGTCGAGGACGTCTGCGACGGCCCGCGCACGCTCCTCGCCGACGCCCAGCAGGACGTCTGGGTGATCTGCACCGGCGCGACCGACTACACCACGGGCGAGGTCACGGCGCCGGGCCAGGTCGTCGTGCTGGACGGGGCGACGGGCACCGTCCGCCAGCGCTACACGGCCACGGGTGAGACCCTCGGCTCGGCCTCGCTCGGCGTCGACGGCGCGGTCGTGAGCGACGGCGGCCGCCAGGAGGTCTACGTCATTGCTTCCGGCGCCGTGCTCCGGTTCGACGCGGCCTCCAACACGCTCGACACGCGGATCGAGGTGGACGGCGCGCCCATCGGAGCCGTGGCCTACGACGGCACGACCGACCGCCTCTACCTCGGCCGCCCCGACGCCCAGAACCCCTACGGCGCCGACGGGACGGTGACCATCCACGACCGGACGGGCGCGCAGGTGGGCCAGTTCACGGCCGGCATCGCGCCCGCGGTGATCGTGTTCGCCAGCGAGACGCGCCGCGTCGAGAGCTGATGCAGATCGACCGCTGCTTCTGCTTCCACGCGACGTTCGCCACGCTGGCGGACGTCGCGGACGCGACGGGCGCGGCGACGGTTGCCGAGCTCCAGGAGCACGCGCGCTTCGGGCAGAAGTGTCGGCTCTGCCATCCGTACGTCCGGCGGATGCTGCGGACGGGCCAGACCGTCTTCCACCAGATCATCACCGAAGCCGATGAGCCGGCGCCTGGCGATCACGGTGCGGAAGAATCGCGGCCGGCGGATCGGAGATAAGCGGCGGGGCGTCCCAGGGCGAGGCCGCCCGCCTCGCCCGTGACGCTCCTCTACGTCTTCCCCCACCCCGACGACGAGTCGTTCGGGCCCGGCCCGCTCCTCGCCCGCCAGTCGCGCGAGGGGCACGACGTCCAGGTGCTCACGCTCACGAAGGGCGGAGCGACGGCCATACGCCACGACCTCGGCCTGAGCATTGAGGAGATGGGCGAGGTCCGCGCCCGCGAAACCACCTGCGCCGTCGAGACGCTGGGCGCGAGCCTGACGATCCTCGACCTGCCCGACGGCGGCCTCGCGGCGCTGGACCCGCGCGACGTGGAGGCGCCCATCGCCGAGGCCATCGACGCCCTCCGGCCGGACGTGGTCGTGACCTACGCCGTCCACGGCAACAGCCGCCACCCGGACCACCTCGTGACGCACGCCGCCGCCAAGCGCGTCTTCTGCGAGGCTCGCGAGCGCGCTGGCGGTCCACGCCGGCTGGCGCTGTTCACGCTCGTTCGCGGCGAGATCCGGGACAACCCGGTCGGGCTGGTGGGCGTCCCGCGGGCCACGCTCGGCGCCGAGGTCCCGTTTTCCGATGCCGACCGCCAGCGGGGCGAAGCCGCGCTCGCCTGCTACGCGACCTACGCCGATGTCGTCGAGACCCACCGGCCGCTCCGGCAGGTCGAGAACGGCGTCGCGTTCGTCCTTTTCGGCGAGCACCACGACCCGCCGCTCGCCAGCCTCACCGCCGACCTCTAGCGCGGCTGGCGACGCGCGCCGCCAGCCGGCGTCTCAGCCTTCGACCTCGCCCGTCTCGATGTCGGCGCGGAAATGGCGTCCGCCGAGGACGATCTCAGCGACCCGGCCGCCGGAGCCGTCGAGCGGGAATGTGATGGTGAACGCCTCGTCGATCTGGACCGTCGCGGGCTCACCGTCGCGCGGCGTCCGCGTGAGTGTAGCGCGGAGCGTGCCCGAGATCGTGCCGTCGACGGCCGTCCGCCAGCGGCGCGCCGCCGAACGTGGCCCCTGAACGTCGTCGAGCGTGGCGTCGAGCGCGTAGGCCAGCGTCCGCTCGCCGCGCCGGCCGCGGAGCGTGTCCGTCGCCGTGCGCTGGACGGTTCCGTTCACCGCCACGAGGTCCGAGTCGAGGTCGGAGACGGTGAGGACAGACGAGAGCGACAGGAGCGCGTGCGTGCCGCGCGGCGAGCGCCACACGCTGGCGCCCGAGAGCACGGCCTGCTCGATGATCACGGCGCCGTCCCGGTGCTCCTGCGGCTGACCGGAGGCGCCGAGGAAACGGTAGGTCGAGGTCCGCTCGAACGAGGCGTAGAAGGCGCCGTCGGCGGCGCCGCGCTCACAGTCAGCGACGGCCGTCCAGAGGCTGGCGGCCTCGTCGTAGGTCCGCTCGGCGCGGCAGCCGGGGCGGTCGCCGTGCCGGGCGCCGGCCTCGACGGGCGCCGCCAGCGCGGCCCCGGCGGCGGCGTCTTCGAGCATACCGCCCGCGTCGAGCGCGACGGCACTGGCGACGGCCGCGGCCGCATCTTCGAGGTCGGCGTCGGAGAGGGAGGTGGTCTCGACGGCGTCGCAGGCGCTGAGCGCGAGGACGACGACGACGGCCACGAGAGGAGAGGGACGAGGCATGGCAGGGTGTGAGGAGGTGGGACCGCCAACGTCGGTTCCCCGTCCGCCTGCTCGTGTGTCGGAGTTGTGTCGATTCCGCGCGGGCTCCGTCCCGCTTGCGTCACAGCGATTACCGCACGCGGCGGCGCGTCGGGCGCGGCTCCGCGTCGGGCGCATCGCGGAGCAGGTCGCCGTCCAGCAGGCCGGCGGCCCGCGCCTCGCGCTCCAGGTCGAACCCCTCGCTCGTCACGATGGCCTCCAGCGCCTCGACCCGCTGGCGGAGCCGGGCACGTTCGGCCTGAGCCTCGGCCAGCTCATCCTCCAGATGGCGGGTGGCGCGGCCGAGCTCCCGGTCCGTCTCGGTCTTCATCTTGACCACCTTGGCATAGGTCCCCGCCAGGATCGCCACGATGGGGATCAGGAACGGAAAGAAGGCGACGAGTTCCATCGAAACCGGAAGAAGGGGAGGCCGCAATCTATTCGGCGGAGCTCGCCCGTGAGTTACGGGGACGCCCGGAGCCTCAGCGGCTGGCGGCGTCCGTCGGCGCCCCCTCCGGCACGCCTCCCCGCGCCGCCAGCGGACCGCGGACGATGAACGCGGACCCGCCACCGACCGGCGCGGGGGCCGTCTCTAGCTGCGCCTCGACGCGACCGAGCGCCTCGGCGAGCGCATCGCGGCGAAGCGGCTTGGTGAGGTAGTCGTCCATGCCCGCCTTCCGCGCGGCCTCGGCGTCGCCGTCGAGCGCGTTCGCCGTCAGCGCGATGATCGTGGGCCGGTCGGAACCGAGCGCAGCCCGGATCCGGCGTGTGGC
>CAYPVZ010000351.1:0-4112 GCA_964414235.1 uncultured Rhodothermales bacterium
CCGTCGCCGCGCGCGGGCGGCGGGCGCCATCGCGTCGGGGCCGCAACGCCCGGGTGTGGACGACGCGCTGGACGTCCTCGTCGGCCTCCAGCTTCCCGACGAGCGTGAGCACGTCGGCCTCCTGGTCCTCCGTCAGCTCGGCCGCCGTCGACGGCACCCACTCGACCTCGGCCGCGATGGGCTCGATGCCGCGGGCCTCCAGCGCCTTCTGCATCTGGCCGAAGTCCGAGAACGCGCACCGGGCGACGAGCACGTCGCGGCCGTCCTCCGTCGTCCCCTCGCCCAGCTCGTCGAGGCCCTCGTCGATCAGCTCCAGCTCCAGCTCGTCGCGGTCGCCGACGGCCGCCGGGTCCAGCTGAAACGCGCCCATCTTGGTGAACTGGAACGCGACCGAGCCTGTCGTGCCGAGGTTGCCGCCGCCGCGCGCGAAGAGGGCCCGCAGGTTGGCGACCGTCCGGTTCACGTTGTCCGTCGCCGTCTCGATGACGAGCGGGACGCCGTGCGGGCCGTAGCCCTCGTAGAGGACCTCGTCGTAGCTGGCCGTGTCCTTGCCCAGCGCCCGCTTGATCGCGGCATCCACCTTGTCCTTGGGCATGTTGACGCCCTTGGCGTTCTGGACGGCCCGGCGGAGCTGCGGGTTGAGGTCGGGGTCGGGCCCGCCCGCCTTGACGGCGATGACGATGTCCTTGCCGATGCGGGTGAACTGCTTCGCCATCCGGTCGTAGCGCGCGAACATCGTGTGCTTGCGCTTCTCGAACATCCGGCCCATACGTGCGGGGTCTAGTGGAAACGGAAGCTACCTGCCCTCCCGTGGAGGACCATCGAATCGGATGGATGGGATGGCCTCGGATGCCCTAACCCACGCGGGCGAAGCCGAGCGAGCGGGGCGCGGTCTTGGCGAAGTGCGCCCGCATCTCCGAGTGCTCCGGCGCCGCCAGCCCGGGATCCGCCTCGGCGATCGTGAACGCCGCCGCGCGTGCCTCGGACAGGATCTCGGCATCGCGCACCACGTCGGCGATCTTGAGGTCCGGCAGGCCCGACTGGCGGGTGCCGAAGAAGTCGCCGGCACCGCGCAGGCGGAGGTCGATCTCCGAGATCTCGAACCCGTCGGTCGTGGCCTCCATGGCTTCGAGGCGCTCCTCGGCCTCCGACGTCCGCTTGTAGCTCGCCATGAGAAAGCAGTAGCTCTGGTCGGCTCCGCGGCCGACGCGGCCCCGGAGCTGGTGGAGCTGGCTCAGCCCGAACCGCTCGGCGTGCTCGATCACCATGACCGTCGCGTTGGGCACGTCCACGCCGACCTCGATGACGGTCGTCGCCACCAGCACGTCGGTCTCGCTGGACTTGAAGCGCTCCATCGCCTCCTCTTTCTCGTAGGCCAGCATCCGGCCGTGGACGAGGTCGACGCGGTACGGCCGGAGCTTTTCCATGAGCTCGGCCGCGCCGTTCTCGGCGTCCTTCACGTCCGCCAGCGTCTCGGACTCGGATTCCTCGACGAGCGGGTAGACGACGTACGCCTGGCGGCCCTCGCGGAGCTGGCGCTTGACGAAGTCGAGCATCTCGTCGCGCCGCTTGTCGCTGTAGACGCGTGTGTCGATGGGCTTTCGGCCGGCGGGCAGCTCGTCGATAGCGCTCACGTCGAGGTCGCCGTAGACCGTCATCGCGAGCGAGCGCGGAATGGGCGTCGCCGTCATCATCAGGACGTGCGGACGCTGGCCCTTCTTGAACATCTTGGCCCGCTGGACGACGCCGAACCGGTGCTGCTCGTCGACGACCGCCAGCCCGAGGTTCTGGAACTCGACCTTGTCCTCGATGAGCGCGTGCGTGCCCACGACGACGTGGGCCGTGCCGTCGGCGATCTCCGCGAGGATCTCGTCGCGGAGCGCCTTCCGCTGGCCGCCGATGAGCAGGTGGACCTTCAGCCCGAGCGGTTCCAGGAAGCGCCGGATGTTGGCGTAGTGCTGCTCCGTCAGGATTTCCGTCGGCGCCATGAACGCGGCCTGGTAGCCGGCGTCGACGGCCATCAGCATGGCGGCGACGCCGACGACGGTCTTGCCGGAGCCGACGTCGCCCTGGACGAGCCGGTTCATCTGCCGTCCGCTGGCAGTGTCGGCGGCGACCGTGTCGAGCACGCGCTGCTGCGCGCCGGTCAGGTCGAACGGCAGGACCTCCTCCAGAAACCGGCGGCCGTTCTCTCCGAGACCGTCCAGCGTGATGCCGGGCTGGCGCTCCTGGCGGCCCTTCGTCAGCGCCAGCAGGAGCTGGAGGAAGAAGAACTCCTCGAACTTGAGCCGACGCACGGCCCGCCCGCGCTCGGCCACGTCCTTAGGGAAGTGGACGGCCCGGAGCGCGACGTTGCCGTCGATCAGGTCGTACCGCTGGCGGACGCTCTCGGGCAGGACCTCAGGGATCGCCAGCCCGTGCGCCTTGAACATCTTGTAGATGAGCGTCCGGAAGGCCCGGCTGGTCAGGCCGACCTTTTCGAGCGCCGCGCCGCCCGGGTAGAGCGGGACGATTCGACCGGTCGTCAGCGCCGCGCTCGCGTCGTCGAGCTTGTCGGACTCCGGGTGGGCCATCGAGAACTGGCTCCCGTACTGCTCGGCCTTGCCGTGGAAGGCGTAGAGGTCGCCCTTGTTGTAGAGGCGGTGGATGTAGTTGGCGCCGCGGAACCAGACGCACTTGAGCGAGCCGCCGTCCTCGTCCATCACGCGGAGCTCGAACCGGCTCCGGCCGCCGCGCCCCGGCACGAGCCCCTTCGCCGTGACGCGCCCGACGACGGTGTAGACGCCCGGCTCGGCGATCTCGCGGATGGGCGTGACCGTGCTCCGGTCGAGGTAGCGGCGCGGGTAGTAGCGGAGGAGGTCGCCGTAGGTGCGCACGCCGGCCTTGCGCAGCGGCTCGGCGCGGCGCTCGCCCACGCCGGGGAACTGCTCGATGTCCGTGTCGAGGACGGAGGGGTCCTGGAGCGTTATTTCGGCGGCCATACCAGAAGCTAGGCCCGTTCGGTTGCGGGCGATTTCCCCCAATGGCGGCTGTGTGGCCGACGTTCCGTATCTAAGGAAGGTGAGCCCCTCTTCTGAATGCCCGTCCGACTGCTTCTCCTCACCGCGCTGGTAGCCACGTCGAGCGCGGGCGCCACGCCCACGATTTCCTGGACCGGTGCCGCAGGGGATGGCCTCTGGGAGACCGCCACCAACTGGAACCCGAGCCGCATCCCGACCGCGGCCGACACGGTCGCCATCGCCCTCCAGGGCGCCAGCGTCCGCCTCACCGCGCCGACGACCGTCGCCGGGCTCCAGATGGCCACGCACAACACGACGCTGACGCTGGACGCTGACCTCGCGGTCACAGGCACGGCGTCGCTCGGAATCAACACGGCGTCCATCGTCGGGGCTGGCGACCTCCGCGTCGGCGGGGTGCTGACGTGGCGCGGCGGGACGATCCGGATCGGGACGGTGACGGCCGCCGGCGGGCTAGCGATCACCGGCGCCGGCGCGTCGAGCGGCTACTACAAGACGCTGGACGCGACGCGTCTCGTGGTACCGTCCGGACAGACGGCACAGGTCGACGGGTGGTACCTCTACGGGACCAACGGGGCCGAGCTGGCGATTGAGGCCGGCGCGGTTCTCGATCTCCCCACCCGGACCGTGGACGCCTTCTGGATCGGGACCGGCAGCACGACACGGCCCCGGCTGACGCTCGACGGCACGCTTCGCGTCTCGGCAGACAACGCCGCGGGCTCCCCCGAGGACATCGACTGGGACGCCACCATCCGCGGAACGGTCGAGGTCGTCGGCGCCACGTCCGGGCTGCGCTTCGATGGAGCCGTGATCGACGACGGCGGGACGTACGACGTCCAGGCCGGCCTCCTCCGGTTCAATGCGCCGACGCCCATCGCGTTCACCAGCGCGTCGTCCATCACGGGCGCGGCTGGCGCCGAGGTCCACCTGAGCGGAGCCGGCGCGACCGTCAACGGCCGACTCGACGTCGCCGGGACGCTCCGCGTCGCCTCGAGTTCGACTCTCACCTCTGACGTCACCGTCCCTGCCTCGGCCGACCTGGGCCAGATCGGAAACACGCTCGGCGTGACTAGCCGCGGCTCGCTGACGATCGAA
>CAYPVZ010000352.1:0-487 GCA_964414235.1 uncultured Rhodothermales bacterium
GGTGATGACCGCGACGCGGCCGGCTTCCAGGCCACGTTCCCTGACGCGCCCTTCGTCGAGGCCGGCTCCGTCATCGGCCTGTCCAACTCCGGCGAGGCCATCGTCCTCCGCGCCGACGGCGGCGTCCTGGACTCCGTCCTCTACGACCCTGACTGGCACCGCATCGAGCTGGACGACGCGACCGGGCGGTCGCTGGAGCGGCGCGACCCGACCGGACCGTCGAGCAGCGCGGCCAACTGGTCGACATCACTGGCCGACGCCGGCGGAACCCCCTCGGCTCCCAACTCGCTCACCTCGGGCGGCACGCCCGTCGAACGCACGGCGTCGCTCAGCGTCGCCCCCAGCCCGTTCGCGCCGGCACGCGGCGAAGCGGCCGAGATCACCGTCACCCTCTCGACCGAGGCCGCGCTCGTCCGCGCCCGCATCTACGACGGTGGCGGCCGGCTCGTGCGCGAGCTGGAGCCCGGCCGGCTGACCGGCAGCACCG
>CAYPVZ010000352.1:497-4107 GCA_964414235.1 uncultured Rhodothermales bacterium
GTCCTCCGGTGGGACGGCACCGGCGACGACCGGCGCCCCCTCCGCGCCGGCATCTACGTCGTCCTCGTCGAGGCCGTCGATGTCCAGGGCGGCACCACCGAGGCCCTCCGCGGCGTCGTCACGCTGGCCCGGCCGACCGGCTGAGCCGCCCCGCTGGCGCTTCGCGTCGCCAGCGGGACCGGAGCCGACGCTCGCGCGTTGGGGCGGGTAGCTTTCGACGCCCCTCCCCCCGCTCCTCGCATGCCGTACGTCCTCCGCCAGGTCGGCCTGGGCCTGGCCGTGGTCCTCCTCCAGTGGCTCCTCTCGAACCTCGAGCTCTGGGACGTCTGGCCCGACGTGGTCCTCCTCTACGTGGCGTACGTCGCCCTCCGGCGCGGGCGCGTCGCCGGCGCCGTCACCGGCTTCTGGACGGGCCTGCTGATGGACTTCATCATCATGCAGGACAACCTCGGCCTCAACGCCATCCTGAAGACGCTCATGGGCTTCGTCATCGGCCTGTTCCGCTCCGAGCAAGGCGACAACCTCCGCCTGACGCCGCCGCAGGCCTTCCTCGGCGCCCTCGTCATCGCCGTCGTCCACAACGGGCTCATGACCATCATCCTCGCCATCGACAAGGACACGCGGACGCCGTTCCTCGTCTTCGGCCTCTGGCTGGGCGCCGCGCTCTACACGGCCTTCGTCGCCCTCGCCGGCTCGCTCTTCCGCTCGCGCTGAGCTAGCGCCAGCGCTCGTCGAGGACGACGCCGGAGTCGAATGAGGCAAAACGCCCCGCCGCACGTCGAAGTCCAGCCCAGGAGCATGGAGACGACCCGAGACGTGGAGCCTCGATCTCTCGAAGATCGACCACCACTCGGGCTTCTCGGCAGGCCGCCACGGCTCATTCCACGCAGGGCTCGTACCAACCGATGCGCTCGCGGTACGCCTCCGCCTCCGACTCCGCGTTCGGGTGGGCCGTATACCGCGCGCGCACCCAGGCCCGCCAGTCGGCATCCACCCTGTCCAGCCTCTGGCCAAGGATGGCCTCGATCGCGCCAGGGCTCCAGCCGCCCCTCGCCGCCACCAGGTCCAGCAGCACCTCGCGGCCGAGCACGTCGTCGACGTAGTGAAACCACGAGGCCCGGAGGATATAGCCCTGGAACTCGCACCGCTTGTTCAACTCCTCGTGAGCGGCCCGCAACCTCGCGAGCGTCAGCCCACCGTGGTTGACCCAGTGCCCGGCGACGACGTCCTCATCGAAGCCATAGAGCGGGAAGCCCGTTTTCCCGGGGTCGACCCGCAACGCTGCATACTCGGCCCACCCCTCGCTGTAGAAGCCGAGATCCGGCGACTCCAACGAGTCCGCCTCTGCCAGCTGGTCGAACGCGACGGCGTGCACGAGCTCATGGGCAAACAGGGCCTGATAGCCCCCCTCCTCCGCCGAAAAGCGCCACAGCTGGACGGTGCCCAGGCTGTCCACGAAGGGGGTCTGCCTCCGCAGGTTGCCGTTGAGCCGCACCTCGATGGTCGGGTCCGGACGGATGTCCGGCGGGGAGATGGCGAGGATCGCAGTCCGCAAGGCCTCTCCCCGCTCGAGCAGCGCCTGCATCTCCCCTTCCGAGCTCGTGTACGTGTCGGCGACGATGTGGAAGTGCTCGCTCGACACCTCAAGGGGCTTCGCGAAGAACGAGCAGCTGGCGACGGTGAGGCAGAGCGGTAGGATGACGAAACGCATGGGAGCTCCTGTACGGTGGGGATGAAGCCCCACACCCGAACGGAGGCTCCTGAGACAGGCACAGCCTCGTGACCACAGAGCAGGGTGCCACGCAGCCGCGCGGGGAGGAGGGCGCGGGGGACTGGCGGAAGCTATCGAAGCGGAGACGATGGGCCCGACCGAACCCGGCCGATTCGACGAGCGGGGCTACCAGCTCCGAGGATGACCCGGCCACGCCGTAGACGGTCACCCATCGTCCCGGTCCAGAGTGTTACCCATCGTCCCGGCCGCTACAGCCCAGACTAGCTGATGCCGGAGTCGAACGGACCGACCGGCCGCCAGCCGAATGCCCACACGTACAACTGCGAGAAGTCGGCAGCAAAGCCGAGCGTCGTGACGGTCGAAGTCACGCAGGCCACCAGAGGGTACTTGCGGTCGATCCAAGCGCCGAAGTTGACCGTCTCCGAAAAGGGGTCGCCCTCAGCGTCTCGGTAGACAACCGCGCCCACGCCGCTCGACTCGCGAAGCCGCGTAAGGAAGTCGTCGCGGTCCCGACTGGCGAAGTCGGCCGGTGTGCTCACAGCGTCGTTGTCGGCCCCGGCGTAGCGGTCGTAGACGTAGAGCGTGTCGATCTCGGTGTACGGCCCGAAGTGATCGTAGAACTGAGGCGCCGCCAGAGTGATCGCTGAACCTCGGCCCACGGCCGCCCAACTCAGGAGGTTTGCCCCGAACACGGCGAGAAGCGACAGGGCGAAGAGCTTAGGCAGTCTCACGGGAGAACAGAGAGCGAATGCCGTAGAACCAGTACTTCTGCCGCCGAGCCGGCGGCATAACGGGTGGATCCAGCAATTATAGCCCCCCCCCCGTCGGCATAACGCGCGCCTTTCGTACAGATCCACCCCGGCCCTTATTCCCACGATGGTATCCGGACGCCGCCTGGATAACACACCCCCCGCCCCACTGGCGGGCGCGGTCGCCAGCCGGGCCAGCGAACACACTCCAGGGGACGACGACGACACCCACAGGCGCCGAGAAAAGGCTCCAGGGGCCGTCGAACTCGTCCACAGGGCCCTCGACATCAGTCCGAGGACTGTCCGAATCGTTCCAGGGGACCTCAGAATCGTCCAAGGGGGCGTCAGAATCGTCCACGGGGGCGCCGAAATCATTCCAGGGGCCGTCGGAGAGGCCCACAGGCACGTGCATCTGATCCAACGCCATTAGGAACGACCCACAGGCCCCGAGTCCTGACTCCCCCTCCCGCTCAGCGGAGCGCGTCTTCCAGCGTCGTGCTCGCGTCCGTCGAGGCGTCGCGGTACTTCACGATGCACGGCGCCGACAAGCTCAGCCCGTGCT
Organism: uncultured Rhodothermales bacterium; assembly: GCA_964414235.1. Lineage (GTDB taxonomy): Bacteria > Bacteroidota > Rhodothermia > Rhodothermales > Rubricoccaceae > Rubrivirga. The sequence goes on from CAYPVZ010000352.1 coordinate 3,541, forward strand.
CCCGCCCGAACGCCGAGTCCACCGCCCGCGAGCCGGGCACGACCACCGCCCCCGCCGGGATCTCCAGCGGCGCCTCCCCGCTCGACCGGTGGACGGTCTCCTCCGCCAGGTCGTACACCCGCGTCGAGCGCGTCAGGATGACGCCCGCCGCCAGCACCGCGCGCTCCCGCACCACCGTCCCCTCGTAGACCCCGCACCCGCCTCCCACAAACACGTCGTCCTCGATCACCACCGGCGCCGCCCCGATGGGCTCCAGCACCCCGCCGATCTGCGCCGCCGCGCTCAGGTGCACCCGCTCCCCGATCTGCCCGCAACTCCCCACCAGCGCGTGGCTGTCCACCATCGTCCCCGCCCCCACGTACGCCCCCACGTTGACGTACATCGGCGGCATGCACACCACGCCCGGCGCCAGGTACGAGCCCCGCCGCACCGTCGACCCGCCCGGCACGATCCGCACCCCGCGGTCCAGCCCGAACGGCTGCGTCGGGTACGTGTCCTTGTCGAAGAACGCGAACCCGCCCTGCGACTGGTCGACGATCTGGCCGAGCCGGAAGCCGAGCAGGATGC
>CAYPVZ010000353.1:0-4105 GCA_964414235.1 uncultured Rhodothermales bacterium
TTCTGCGCCATCGTTGGCGGCTCCAAGGTCTCAAGCAAGATCGGCGTCATCGAGGCGCTGGCGCCGAAGGTGGACCACCTCCTCATCGGCGGCGCCATGGCCTACACGTTCCTCGCCGGCCTCGGCCACAGCGTCGGCTCGTCGATGGTCGAACAGGACCGGACGGACGAGGCATTCCGACTGACCGAGGCCTACAAGGACAAGCTGATGCTGCCGACCGACCACGTCGTCGCCGAGCGGTTCGCGGCCGACGCCGAGTCCAAGACGGTCGCGGGCGAGATCCCGGACGGCTGGATGGGCCTCGACATCGGGCCGCAGACGCGCGAGCAGTACGCCAACGTCATCGCGGGCGCGCGGACCGTCATCTGGAACGGGCCGATGGGCGTGTTCGAGATGGAGCCGTTCGCGGCCGGCACGCTGGCCGTCGCCGACGCGCTGGCGGAGGCCACGCGCGAGCACGACGCCCTGACGGTCGTGGGCGGTGGCGACTCGGTCGCGGCCATCAACCAGGCTGGTCTGGCGGATGCCGTCACGCACGTCTCGACCGGCGGTGGCGCCATGCTGGAGTTCATGGAGGGCCAGACGCTGCCCGGCCTCGCCGCGCTCGGCGCCTAGCTCGCTCCGCCGATTCCGCCCCGCTGGCTCTGTTCGCCAGCGGGGCGTTTGTTGATTGCAATAACGGTGTATTCGATGCAGATCGTTCCCCTCCCCCTCCCTGCCGACTCCGTCGCGCCCTCCAGCGGCCGCACGCCGGCCGATAGCCTCCAGGCGGTGGCCGACAGCCTGCGAGCCGCCGCCGACAGCCTCCAGGGCATCGCCGATTCGACGCGGAGCCTGCTGGACACCGCCGCGGCTGCCGGCACCACCCTGACGTCGCAGGCCTTCTGGCTCGGCCTCGGGGAGACCGTGCTCAAGATGGGAGTGACGATCGGTCTGGCCCTGCTGGCGATCACGATCGTCACGCGGCTCAAGCGGCGCTGGGTCGCCTCGGTCCAGAACGACCCGACGACCGACAAGCGCCGCCAGCGCATCCTCACCACGGCTGACCTGCTCGGGTCCGTCGCGCGCTATGCGATCTGGACGGTCACAGCGCTGGCCGTCCTCCCTCTCATCGGGCTCGACATCCGGGCGCTTCTCGCCGGCGCCGGCATCGCGGGCCTCGCCATCGGCTTCGGCGCGCAGACGCTCGTCCGCGATGTCATCTCGGGCTTCTTCCTCCTCTTCGACGACACGCTCGGCAACGGCGACCTGATCACGTTCGAGGGCAACACGGGGACGGTCGAGTACGTCGGCCTGCGGCTGATCAAGGTCCGGAAGTTCGACGGCGAGCTACTCATGATCCCGGCCGGCGAGCTCCGTACGTTCGGCAACAAGTCGGTCGGGTTCGCCCGCCTCGTGGTCCCTGTCGGGCTGAGCTACGAGCAGGACGTGTCGACGGCGCTGCACGCACTGGAGGCCGTCGCCTCGGAGTGGGCGGCGACCGAGCACGCGCAGGAGATCCTGCTCGAAGACGCTCCGCAGGTGCAGGCGCTGATGGACCTCGGCGACTCGGCGGTCACGGCGCGCGTCGTGGCGCAGGTCCGGCCCGGCGAGCAGTTCCAGGCCGAGCGCGACCTCCGCCAGCTCATCAAGCGGCGCTTCGACGAGCTCGGCGTCGAGATTCCATTCCCGCGCCGGACGGTCTACGTCAAGTCGATGGACGGCGCCGACGTGCCGCCCGAGGCGGCCGGGGCCGCGGGCTCCTGACAGACCGTAACCTCGGGCGGACGCTCCCGTAGCCGCCGCCCATGCCTGACCTCGCGATCTCGACCGCCGGCCTCGGCAAGACGTACCGCGGCCGCACGCCGGTGGACGCCCTGAAGCCGCTCACGCTCGACGTGGAGACCGGCGAGACGTTCGGGCTGCTCGGGCCCAACGGCGCCGGCAAGACGACGCTCGTCAAGCTCCTCCTCGGACTGGCGACGCCGACGGCCGGGAGCGCGACGCTTTTCGGGCGCCCCATCGCCGAACATGAGGCTCGGCGACCGGTCGGCTACCTCCCCGAGGGCCACCGCTTCCCGCCCTTCCTGACGGGCCGCCAGACGCTCGACGTGTTCGCCCGCATGTCCGGCGTGCCCGACGACGAGCGCCCGCGCCGCGCCGCCGAACTGCTCGACCTCGTCCGCCTTGGGGGCGCGGCCGACCGGAAGGTGGGGACGTACTCGAAGGGCATGCTCCAGCGCCTCGGCATCGCGCAGGCGCTCATGAACCGCCCCCGCCTCGTGATCCTGGACGAGCCGACGGACGGCGTCGACCCGGTCGGGCGGCGCGAAATCCGGACGCTCATTGAGGCGCTCCGCGACGACGGCGTGACCGTCTTTCTCAACTCGCACCTGCTCAGCGAGGTCGAGCGGATCTGCACGCGCGTCGCCATCCTCAAAAACGGCGTGATGGTCCGCGAAGGGACTGTCGACGCCCTCACCCAGCAAGGCCGCGCCTGGAACGTCGTAGCGACGCCCCTCCCGGCCGCTACCGCCGCCGCGCTGGCGGACGCCCTCGGCGAGGCGACTGAGCGCCCAGACGGCCTCGTCCGCCACGTCGTGACGCTGCCGGACCGGGGCGCGCTCAACGCCGCGCTCGACCGGCTCCGCGCGGACGGCGTCGAGGTCGAGGCCGTCGAGCCGGCCCGCCAGTCGCTCGAAGACCTCTTCGTCGAGATCGTCGCCCCCGACGCCCCATGACCGGCCTGTTCCTGCTCACACTCCGCGAGCTCCGCGCCCGGAAGGTCGTCGTCGGCCTGTTCGTCGTCGCGACGGTGATCTGGATCGCCTTCGCCTTCGCCCTCCAGCTCGACGTGGTTGACGGCACGCTGGCCGGCGCACGGCTGTTCGGCCAGGAGACGATCGAGAACGGCCCGGCCTACGAGGTCGGCGACCCGATCCTGGACGAGAACGGCGAGCCGGTGTTGAACGAGGACGGCACGCCCGAGACGTACGAGCCCGATCTCCCCTTCAACGGCGACACGCTCTTGGAAAGCGTCGTGTTTACAGCCCAGGCGTTCGTCTCGGGCGCGGCCTACTGGATCGGCATCCTGCTGGCGCTCTTCGCCACAGGCGGCCTCATCGCCTCGCTCACCGAACGCGGGCAGGTCGACGTCATCCTGACAAAGCCGCTGTCGCGGTCGGCGGTGCTGGGCGGGCGGCTGCTGGCCGTCGGCGCCGTCATGCTGGCCCTCGTGACCTACCTGTTCGGGGCGGTCTGGTTCGTGATGTCGATCAAGTCGGGGATCTGGAATCCGCGGTTCCTGCTGGCGATCGTCGTCGTCTGGTCGATGTTCGCCGTCGTCTACAGCGTCGTGACCCTGGTCGGCGTGTGGAGCGGGAGCGGGCCGCTGTCGCTCATCGTGACGCTCGGGCTCGGGTTTGTCACGCTCATCCTGGCGATCCCGGAGCTCGACACCCAGGTCAGCCGCGTCTGGCGGCCGGTCGTCCTGGGCGCCTACCACCTGCTGCCCAAGTTTGGCGGCGTGGGCACGACGATGGTGCCGCAACTCGCGACCGGCGGCGCCGTAGGGAGCCTCTATCCCCTGGCCTCGTCGCTGGTGTTCGGCGCCGTGCTCTACGGGCTCGCCTTCGCCATCTTCTCTCGCAAAGACTTCTAGCGCCATGCTTCCCTCGTCCCGGACTGCCCGAGTCACCCTCTCGCTCACCTTCGGAGCGCTGCTCCTCGCCGGGCTGGCGATGGCCGCCAGCGGCTGCAGCGACGCGCTTTCCGCGCCCGGCATCGGCTCGTCGGCCCAGACGACCGACGCGCTCGCCGTCCTCCCGGCGGACGCTGACGTCTACGGCATGACCAACCTCGCGGCGGCCCGCGAGAGCGAGGCGCTCTCGGCGGCCCTCGGTGGGACCGGCCTCGGCATGGTCTCCTCGCATGGCTCGGCCGACTTCGACGAGTTCATGCAGCTCACCGGGTTCGACCCGGCCGAAGACCTCGACCGCGTCTACATCGCGGCCTCCGAGGGGCTCGATGACCGCGCAGCGTTCGTGGCCTACGGCCGCTTCGACCGCCAGCGCATCGAGCAGTACCTCGCGACACAGGACGAGGTCGAGTTCGAGGTGTCCGAGAT
>CAYPVZ010000354.1:0-4104 GCA_964414235.1 uncultured Rhodothermales bacterium
CGGCAGTACCACGTCGTCTTCGTCGGCGGCGAGGACTACCGCCAGCGGCTCTCGAAAGAAGGCCGCGCGTGGGTCGGCGCGCCCGAGGCCGCCCGTGCCGCCATGCGCCGGGCCTTCGAGGCCGCGCCCGAGCCGAAGCGCTGGCTGTCGTTCGCCGACCTCCTCCGCCTGACCACCGAGGTCGAGCGGACGCGCCTGACCGCGGAGCTGGCCGAGTCCGACGCCCTCTTCCTCGACGGCATCGACGTGGCCGACACCGACGACGCGCTCCGCCTGCTCCGCGTCGCCGACGACCTCTACGCGCTCCCCAACCCGCCGACGCTGTTTTTCACCTCGGAGACCGACCCGGCCGCGTGGTTCGCCGCCGAGGGCCGGCGCGGGCTGGAGGGCGCCATCGCGGAGAAGTTCACCCGGACGACCAGTCGGCTCACGGCGCTGGCGGAGGTCGAGCACGTGTAGCCGACGGCGGTATTCTCCGGCATGTCGCTGCTCGGCTTCAACTCGTCCCGCGTCCGGCTCGACGCCGAAAACCGCGCCTTCGGCGCCAGCCTCCCGGCCGGCGCGCGCCTCCTGGACGCCGGGGCTGGTGATTCGCCCTATCATGCCAGCTACGCCCACACGGCCTACGAGTCGGCCGACTTCGAGAAGGTGGACCGGGCCTACGGCGAGACGACCTACGTCTGCGACCTCGCCTCCATCCCGGTCGAGGACGAGCGGTTCGACGCCGTCGTCTTCAGCCAGGTGATGGAACACCTGCCCGAGCCCGCCGCCGTCCTCGACGAGCTGTTCCGCGTGCTCCGCCCCGGCGGGCGGCTGCTCTACTCGGCGCCGCTGTTCTACGAGGAGCACGACGTGCCGTACGACTTCTACCGCTACACGAGCTACGGCGTGCGCCACCGCATGGAGACTGCCGGCTTCGAGGTCGAGCGGCTGGAGTGGCTGGAGGGCTACTACGGGACCGTCGCCTACCAGCTCAACCGGATGGCGAAGTACCTGCCGGTGCGACCGCGCGAGGTCGCCCCAGGCCTGGCCGGCTGGCTGGCGGCGCCCGCGCTCGCCCTGCTCAAGGGGATCGGCGCGGCCGGGTCCGTCCTCTTCCACCGGCTGGAAGTCCGGCACAAGTACACCGCCCAGGGCTATCCGAAGAACTTCGTCGCCGTCGTTCGCAAACCCGGCGGCGCGGCGCCCGAAGCGGCTCCGAACCCGGCGCTCGGGCCGGCGTAGGGCGAGCACCGACCGCTTCCTCCGATGGCCGACGAGCCGAAGAACCCCGTCCTCCTCTGCGTCGACGACGACCCCGACGTCCTGCGGGCCGTCGCGCGCGACCTGCGGCGCCAGTACGGCGAGCGCTACCGCGTCCTCCGCGCCGCCTCGGCCGACGAGGCGCTCGACGCGATCCGCCAGCTCGCCACGCAGGGCGAGCCCGTCGCCCTCGTCCTCTCGGACCAGCGGATGCCGGGCATGGACGGCGTCGGCCTGCTGGCGAAGGTCGCCGAGCTGTCGCCCTCCACCAAGCGCGTCCTCCTGACGGCCTACGCCGACACCGACGCGGCCATCGCCGCCATCAACGACAGCCGCGTCGACTACTACCTCCTCAAGCCCTGGGACCCGCCCGAGACCCAGCTCTACCCGACCCTCGACGACCTCCTCGCCGACTGGAAGGCGGCCTACCGGCCCGGCTACGGCGGCCTCCGCGTCATCGGCGACCGCTGGAGCGCGGCCGGCCACCGCCTCCGCGACTTCCTCTCGCGCAACGGCGTCCCCTACCGCTTCGAGGACGTCGAGCGCGACGACGACGCCCGCCAGTTCGCCGACGGCGCGCGTCTGCCGCTGGTCGTCCTCGAAGACGGGACGCGCCTCGAAGCGCCCGAGGCGCGCGACGTGGCCGCCCGCGTCGGGCTGCGGCAGGAGGCCGAGCGCCAGTTCTACGACCTCGCCATCGTCGGCGGCGGGCCGGCGGGGCTGGCGTCGGCCGTCTACGGCGCGAGCGAAGGGCTGAGGACGGTCCTGCTGGAGCGCGAGGCGCCGGGCGGGCAGGCCGGCACATCGAGCCGCATCGAGAACTACCTCGGCTTCCCGGCGGGCCTCTCCGGCGCCGATCTCGCGCGGCGCGGCGTGGCCCAGGCCGAGCGGTTCGGTGTCGAGATCCTGGCGCCCGTCGCCGTCGCGGGCCTCCGCAGCGAGGGGCCGTACAAGATCCTGACGCTCGACGACGGCCGCGAGCTCTCCTGCCACGCGCTCATGCTGGCGACCGGCGTCGACTGGCGGAAGCTGCCGGCCGACGGCGCGGAGGCCTTCGAGGGCCAGGGCGTCTACTACGGCGCCGCCATGACCGAGGCGATCGGGTGCGAGGGCCAGCACGTCCTCGTCGTCGGCGCCGGCAACTCGGCCGGGCAGGGCGCGCTCCACTTCGCCGACCACGCCGACCGGGTCACCGTCGTCGTCCGCGGCGACAGCCTGGAGGCCAGCATGAGCCAGTACCTCGTCGACCGGATCGACGAGCACCCCAAGATCGACGTCCGCCTCGGGACCGAGGTCACGGGCTGCGAGGGCGACGGCCACCTCCAGCAGGTCACCCTGACGGCCAAGGACGGCACCGCCGAGTGCGTCGAGACGAGCTACCTCTTCGTGTTCATCGGCGCCGCGCCGCACACGGACTGGCTGCCGGACACCGTCGCCCGCGACGAGCGTGGCTTCGTCCGCACCGGCCCGAGCCTCCGCGAGGCCGACCTGGAGGACTGGCCGCTCGAACGGGCGCCCTACCTCCTCGAATCGAGCGTGCCCGGCGTGTTCGTGGCCGGCGACGTCCGGTCGGACTCCGTCAAGCGCGTCGCCAGCGCCGTCGGCGAGGGCTCCGTCGCCGTCGCCTTCGTCCACCAGCACCTGGCGACGCTCTAGCCCGGCTGGCGGCGCGCGCCACCAGCGGGTCAGTCGGCCGAACCGGCGGTCGTAATGCGGAGGCGGTAGTCGCCGGTCTGGAGCGCGCCGACGGTCGTCACGGCGACGGCGTAGAGGCCGGGCTCGAAGGACTGAGTGACGCTCGCCACGACCCGGCCGCCCTCGGTCGTCGTCGAGCCCTCGGCGGCCGACGACGCGATGCGGCCGTTCGAGGCCGTCCGGATGCCGACGAGCGGCGCGACGCCGGACGGCATGTCGAGCCGGAAGGTGAGCGTGGCCGCTTCGTCGAGGCGGAAGCCGTAGGCGTCGGCGTAGTAGTTCGACGACCCGACGGTCGTGCAGTCGCCGGCTTCGAGGTCGCCCGAGACGGATCCGTCGATGCGGGCGGTGCCGATGGTCTCGCAGACGAACGAGGCCCGGAGCGTGACGAGGTCGTCGCCGGAGAGGCCGTCGGAGCCGCCGACGAAGTCGCAGGCGGCGAGGGGGAGAACGAGGGCCAGGAGCAGGGCGCGGCGCATGGGGTCGGGACGGGAGAAGAGAGGCCCCAAGGAACCCGGCGCGGCGGCGGCGATCCATCCCCCGCACAGGGGAGCCCTCGAAGAAATGCCCGTCACCGGCATCCACCACGTCTCGTCGATCTCGGCCGCCGCGCAGGCGACCGTCGACGCCTACGCCGGCCGCCTCGGGCTGCGGCTGGTCAAGAAGACCGTCAACTTCGACGACCCGAGCACCTACCACCTCTACTTCGCCGACCGCGACGCCCGCCCGGGCTCGGCGCTGACGTTCTTCCCCTGGCCCGACGGCCAGCCCGGCAAGCCCGGCGCCGGGCAGGTCCAGTCGGTCGCCTACGCCGTCCGCCCCGGCGCCCTCGACGGCTGGCTCGACCGGCTGGCGGCGGACGGCGACGACGGCTTCGACGCTCCGACCGAGGTCCTGGGCGAGCGCGTCCTCCCGATCCGCGACGCGTGGGGGCTGCGCTACGCCCTCACCGAGGTCGAGGGCGACCACGGCGCCTGGAGCGACGGCCGCGTCCCCGAGGCCGAAGCCCTCGGCGCCTTCCACTCCGCCACGCTCGACTCGCGCGACCCCGAGGCCACCGCCCGCGTCCTCACCGAGGCGTACGGCCTCGAAGAGACCGCCCGCGGCGACGGCCGGACGCGCTTCGCGGCCCCCGGCGGCGACCGCGCCCGCTGCGTGGACCTCCTC
>CAYPVZ010000355.1:0-4104 GCA_964414235.1 uncultured Rhodothermales bacterium
CTACCACGACGTGCTCAAGGAGAAGCTGGCGGAGCTGTTCGACTGGCTCGACACGCGCACCGGCGGCACCGGCGGCCGCGCCTTCGTCGACTCGGCGCCGGTCATGGACAAGGCGTGGGCCCAGCGCGCCGGCCTCGGCTGGCAGGGCAAGAACACCAACCTGCTCACCCCCACCCACGGCTCCTTCGTCTTCCTCGGCGAGTTGATCGTCGACGTGCCCCTCGCGCCCGACGCGCCCTTCGCCGCCGACCACTGCGGCAGCTGCACCCGCTGCCTCGACGCCTGCCCCACCGGCGCCCTCGACGCGCCCTACCAGATCGACGCCACGCGCTGCGTCTCCTACTGGACCATCGAGCACCGCGGCCCCGACCTCCCCGAGCTGGCGGCCGAGTTCGGCGCCTGGATCTACGGCTGCGACGTCTGCCAGGACGTCTGCCCCTGGACCAAGTTCTCGAAGCCCACCCGCGACGCCCGCTTCCTCCCCCGCCCCGGCGTCACCGACACCCCGGCCGCCGACTGGGCCGAGATCGACCTCGACGCCTTCCGCCAGCGGTTCCGCAAGAGCCCCGTCAAGCGCACCAAGTGGGAGGGGTTCGTGCGCAACGCCGAGAACGCCACGCGCAACCGCGACCGGGGCGAGTAGCCCGGCTCACGCACACGGCAGCGCCAGCACGAACGTCGAGCCCTCGCCCTTGACGCTCTTCGCCGAGAGCGTCCCGCCCATCTGCGCCGCCAGCCGGCTGGCGATGGCGAGGCCCAGCCCCGTCCCGCCGTACTCGCGGTTGACCCGCGTGTCCTCCTGCACGAACGGCTCGAAGACCGCCTCCAGCGCATCGTCCGCGATCCCGACCCCCGTGTCGACGACCGCCAGCCGCGCCCGCCCGTCGCACGCCTCGACACGCACCTCGACACAGCCGGCCGGCGTGAAGCGGACGGCGTTCGACAGCAGCTGGTCCACCACCTGCTCCAGCCGCGCCGGGTCGGCCTGGACGACGGTCGCCTCGGCCGGCGTCTCCACCGAGAGCGCCACGCCCCGCTGGCGGAGGTCATCGGCGGAGCGCGCGGCGACGGTGCGGACGAGGTGGCCGAGGTCGACCGGCTGGCGCGCGAGCTCGAGCGCGCCGGTCTCCAGCCGCGAGAGGTCCAGCAGGTCCGTCACCAGGCGGAGCGCGCGGGCCGCGGCGTCGCGGATGGTGAGCGAGAACTCCTCCACCTGCGGCGGCGCGGCGAGCTCGCGCGTCTCCTCCGCCAGCAGGTCGGCGAAGCCGCGGATGACGCCGAGCGGCGTCCGCAGCTCGTGGCTCATCATGCGCAGGAAGGCCATCCGCGTCTGGGCCGAGCGCTCCGCGAGGCGGCGGGCCCGGTCCAGCTGGGCCTCGGCCTCCTTCTGCACCGTCACGTCCGCCAGCAGGCCGCCCGCGATGGGCCGCCCGGTCGCGTCGAGGCTCGGCGTGGCCCGCTCCGAGATCCAGACGACGTCGCCGCCGTCGAGCCGGAGGCGGACCTCCACGCGCGACGGCTCGCCCGCCCGCAGTCGTTCCTCATGCGCCGCGAACGCGGCCCGGTCCTCTTCCACCACGAGATCGGCCCAGTCGGCGTCGCCCGCGAGGAGCGCGTCGGGGTCGAGCCCGGTGAGCGCCTCGGCCTGGGGCGTGACGAAGGCGTACGTGCGGCGGCCGGCCGCGTCGTGGCCGAACGTGAACAGGGCGTCGTCGAGGTCGGCGACGGTGCGCTGGAAGCGGGACTCAGCCTCGGACCACGCCCAGAGCGTGCCGAAGAGCGCCGCCAGCCGGCCGGCCGCGGCCTCGTCGTCCACCGTCCACGCCGCCGCGCGACCGAGCACGAACGCGCCGGGCACCGAGCCCTCCACCGGCACCACGAGCGTGTGCTCGCACCCGAGCCCCTCCGGCAGCGGCCCCTCGTCCACCGCCACCGGGTGCGCGCAGGCGAGCGCGGGCTCCGTGCGCACGTCGATCTCGACGAGGTCCACCGCCGCCGCCAGCGGCCACGAGGCGCACCGGACGAACGCGCCCGTCGGCCCATCCCCGACGAGGGCGGCGGCGGCCTCCGCCCCGAGCGCCTCACCGATCCGCGCCACGCCCGCTTCGAGCAACGCCAGCGCGTTCGGCCGCGAGAGCGCCACGTTGCGCAGCGCCGACTCCGCCACGTCCACGCGGGCGGCGAGTGGGAGATCCAGCGGAGCGAGCGAGGCCATGTGCGACGTATCGGCGCCCCGCCCTCGTGGCGTAAGGCGCCCCGCTGGCGACACGCACCGCCAGCGCCGCGCCCTCTCGCCAGTCCAACGCCTGCACGTGGCGTCCCAACGACTGTCAGACCCGTTCCAACCACTGTGAGAGCTCGTCCAACGACTGTCAGACCCGTCCCAACGACTGTAAGCCCTCGTCCAACGGCTGCAAGAGGCCGTCCAACGCCTGTACGTGGCATTCCAACGACTGTCAGACCCGTTCCAACCACTGCGAGAGCTCATCCGACGACTGTCAGGCCCGGTCCAACGGCCGCGAGAGAGGGCCAATCCACCGTGCGAAGCCTCCTCTCCTCGACACGACCGGCGACGTCTCCGCGTTGACGGTGTCCTGAGCCCACCGCCGGCGCGTCGAAACGCGCGCGGTACCTTCTGCCCATGGAACCCCACGTCTACACGCGCACCGAGGACGGACGCCGACGCGGCTGGGTGGAGGTCGTCTGCGGGTCGATGTTCTCGGGCAAGACCGAGGAGCTGCTCCGGCGCCTCAAGCGCGCCCGGTTCGCCCGCCAGAAGGTGGCCCTCTTCAAGCCCGCCCTCGACACGCGCTACCACGACACGAACGTCGTCAGCCACGACGCGACCGCGATGCCCTCCGAGGTCGTCCACACCGCCCAGCCGATCCTGCTGCTGGCCGGCGACGCCGACGTCGTCGGCATCGACGAGGCCCAGTTCTTCGGCACCGAGCTGGTCGAAGTCGCCGAGGCGCTCGCGCGCGACGGCCGCCGCGTGATCCTCGCCGGGCTCGACCAGGACTACCTCGGCCGCCCCTTCGAGCCCGTCCCCCAGCTCATGGCCGTCGCCGAGCACGTGACGAAGCTCCACGCCGTCTGCGTGCGCTGCGGCGCGCCGGCCAACCACTCGCAGCGGATCGTGGCTGGCGAAGGGCGCGTGCTCGTCGGCGAGGCCGAGGCCTACGAGCCGCGCTGCCGGCGCTGCTTCCGCCCCGAGGCCGTCGTCGCCGAGCCCGTCGCGCTCCCCCTCGCCCCGACAACGCCGCAGCCCGTCCCGCAGGCAGCCGCCCCCAGGGCCGCCCCCCAGGATCCGACGCTGGCCCTCTAGCCCATGACGCTGGTCGCCGCCCTCACCTCGTTCACGGTCCTGATGCTCCTCGCGTCGGTCGTGCTCAGCTGGGTGGCCGACCTGCGCCGCACGGGCGGCGCCATCTCGGCGCGCGAGACGCACGCCGCCGCCGAGCACGCCGGCCGCTCGTCCTTCTACACGTCGCGCGAGGAGCGCGCCGAGGCCATGCGCGAGCGCATCCGCCGCGAGCGGACCCGCCGCGAGCGCGCCCGAGCCACCACCGGCGCCTCCCGCGCCGCTGGCGCCAGCCCCCGCCAGCCCCCGCCGCCCGGCCCCGACCGCCCCGCCGCCCCGACCCCCGAGGCGCCCGAGGCGCGCCACCGGGCCACGCTGGAGCTCCCCCCCGGCGACGTCACCATGGACACCGTCCGGTTCGCCTACCGCCGGCTCGTCGTGGCCTACCACCCGGACCGCGTGGCTGGCCTCGGCGCCAAGCTCCAGCAGCTGGCGGAGGAGGAGACGAAGGCGATCAACGAGGCCTACGCCTTCTTCAAGGCCCGTCTCGGCGCGTAGGGCGGATCGCGCCTCCCCCCGCGCCCGGGCCGGCCGTCGGAAATCGGTCAGAGGACACGCCCCCTCATCCGCCGCGGCGCGCGGCGCCCGCCAGTCGGACTGGAGCTTCACTGGCGGGAGGGGCGCCCGCCTGGGTAACGTCCGGGCGCGCCCCCGTCTGCCCATGGCCCGCACCGCCCGCCCCGTCCGCGTCCGCCGCTTCGCCGCGGCCCAAGACGAGCGCCTCGCCGGCGGGGCGTACTGGC
>CAYPVZ010000356.1:0-4092 GCA_964414235.1 uncultured Rhodothermales bacterium
TCTCGTGGCCGCCTGCCAGGACCCGGAGCCCGCGCCCTCGCCGACGCCGGCCCCCGGCGTCGCACCCGCCGCGCCGTCTCCCGACCCTGCCGTGGCCGAGTCCGACACCCTCACCGTCGTCTTCTTCGGCGACAGCCTGACGGCCGGCTACGGCCTCTCCGACGAGGCGCTCGCCTATCCGGCGCTTGTCGGCGCTCGCCTCGAAGAGGCCGGCCTGCCGGTCCGCGTCGTGAATGCGGGCAACAGCGGCGAGACGTCGGCAGGCGGGCTGAGCCGGGTCGCGTGGGCGCTCCGCCAGTCGCGGCCCGACGTGTTCGTCCTCGCGCTCGGCGCCAACGATGGCCTCCGCGGCATCGACCCCGACGTGACGCGCCAGAATCTGGACGCTATCCTGTCGAAGGTCGAGGAGGTGGCCCCCGACGCGCGCCTCGTCGTGGCGGGCATGGAGGCGCTCCCGAACTACGGCGCCGATTACACGAGTCGCTTCCGCTCTGTCTTCCCGGCTGTGGCCGAGGTTCACGACGCCGCATTCATTCCTTTCCTGCTGGATGGCGTCGCAGGCGTTCCGCGGCTCAACCAGTCCGACGGCGTCCACCCGACGGCCGAGGGCCAGCGGATCGTGGCGGGGACGGTCTTCGAGGTCGTCCAGCCAGTCGTTCGTGTGGCGGCCGCCAGTCGTACGTCCTAGAAGTTGACGCGCAGAGACGTGTCGATGATAGGCGTCCAGTAGGATGGAGTCGGATGGTCTGCATGGTACTGGGACGCCAGCGGTCTGCTGCCTGTGTACTTGACCACGCCGGCCGTGACCTCGGCTGTGATCGCGATCTTGCTGATCTGGATGGTCACGGGGAATTGAGCGTATGGCATCCACTGTGCCCGCGGTGCGTCAAGCGTTCCGCCCATCTTCGATGAAAGCCTCGTCGTCAGCCCGGCCGTAGGCAGCAAGTGGATGGGACCCAGAGGAATGGGAAGGCCTGCCGATGCGCTGGTACCAATGTGTGCAAACTTTCCTGACTTGACCTGTCCGTCTATACCAATGAGAGATTGGTGTGTAATTCCTGGTCCATCCGGAGTATATTCGGTTATTTCTATCGGTTCGTATGTACTGGTCTGGTGTATATAAGATTCGTAGCCAAGGCTCAGGCGCGCTCGAATAAGGGCGGCGCCCATCCGATCGGTGAACCCGATCCCGGCGATGGTGGACGTCGTTTGTTGGAACGTTTCCGACCATCGAATTTCCGTCAGCGATGACGATGACCTCTGTTCCGTCACCTGGCGGTACCCGATCTCGAGGTCGACATGGGACGAGAGCCGAGCGCCGGCAGTGAGGCGGGGGTTGGCGTCCTCCCGGAACAGTAGGCGGTCTGGAGATCCGCTGCTCAACGCGACATAGCCACCGCGCGACGAAAGGTAAGCGGGCTGAGCGCTGGCGGCGGCGGCCAGCAGAGCCAAGAGAGCGACGAGAAGACGCATCGGGTACGCGGAGAGGGACGAGGCGTACCAGAAGGGTCGATCGGGTCCGGGCGGGTGTGGTCGCACACGTTACGGGCAGGCCTCGTGCGTCGCGATGCCCATTTATGTGCCCTTTAGGGTTTCGTGCCCATCTTCGATTCGGTTCCGTTGAGCAGGCGCCGGACGTTGGCCCGGTGCGTCCAGACGATGAACGCCGGGACCGCGAAGGCGAAGATCCAGACGGGCGGCGGGTAGCTCCGGCCGAGGCCGAAGTGGAGCGCCAGCAGGGCGAGCGGCAGCGTGAGCGCGGCGAGGATCGATCCGAGCGACACGTAGCGCGTGGACGCGAAGACGCCGACGAAGACGAGGAAGGCGATGCCGACCGGCAGCGGCGCCAGACCGGTCAGCATGCCGGCCCCGGTAGCGACGCCCTTCCCGCCCTTCCACGAGCCGAAGAAGAGCCGCCCCCACAGCGTGAACACGTGGCCCAGCATGGCTGCCGTGCCCGCCAACGTTGCGGCCCAGGCCGCCGCCAGCGCCTCGCGCGAGCCGACCAGCCCGACGAGGTCGTCGCCGCCGAGTCGGATCTTCGAGACCAGGGCGACGGCCACAAGCCCCTTCAAGAAGTCGAGGAGGAAGACGGCGAGGCCGGGGCCCTTGCCGAGGACCCGGAGCGCGTTGGTCGCGCCCGCGTTGCCGCTCCCGTGCTGGCGGAGGTCGACGCCCATCAGGCGGCCCACGACGAGGCTGAATGGGATGGCGCCGAGGAGGTAGCTCAGCAGGAGGATGAGGAGGAGCGTGCTCACGAGCGCGGGGGAGAAGCCCCCGAAGATAGAGGGGCGCGCGGTGCCCCTGGATAATCGAACGAGAGGTGTGCGTTCTATGATGGTGCATAGAACTGTGGAGCGGTCGTGCAGGAGTTGCTCAGAGGCGGTGGAGGGGCGGGCAAGAGTCGGCGAGGGTGGCCGGCCTGCACGGGGTCTTCGCGGTCCGCATCCTAGCCTTGCGCCGCCAAGCCAGGGGGCTCGCCCCCGCCTCGCGCTGTGCCACCCACGTCGACCGTATGCAGCGACTGCTTCTCCTCGCCGGCCTCCTCGTCGCTGGCACCGCCTTCGCCCAGCAGGCTCCCCTCCTCACGCCCGGGGGCGGCCGGGCCGAGAGCCTCCGCGCCGCGCGCTCTGGCGTCGCCTCCTACTACGCCGCCTCGCTCCACGGCCACCGGACCGCCAACGGCGAGCGCTACGACCACCACGCGCTGACCGTCGCTCACCGTTCGCTCCCGTTCGGGACGCTCCTGCGGGTGACGGCGCCCCGAACCGGCCGCCGCGTCCTCGTCCGTGTCAACGACCGCGGGCCGTTCGTCGCGGGCCGCCAGCTCGACCTCTCGGGCGCCGCCGCCGACCGCCTCGGCATGCGCCGCACCGGCACGGCCCGCGTCTCCTTCGAAGTCGTCGACCCGGCGGCACTGCCCAGCCGGCAGGCGCCGCCGCCGCGTAAGGTCCGCCACGTCTAGCCCACGCCCGCCGCTGGCGGTCGCTCCGGCGTCAGCGGACGACCGTCACGGGCTGCGTCGTCTGGACATGGCCGTCCAAGACGAGTCGGGCGAGGTACACGCCAGCGGGGAGCCTATCCGTCGGGAGGGTCGCGTGGTGCGTGCCCGCGTCGCGCGGGCCGGCCTCGACGAGTGCGATCTCACGACCCTGCAGATCGACGAGCGTCAGGCGAACCTCGGCCGGCGCCAGCAGCGCGTAGTAGAGCGTGGTGGAGACGGTCGTCGGGTTCGGCCACGCCCGGAGCAAGGCCAAGGTGTCTGGTCGCGGAGTGTTCGGAACAGCCTCCTCCAGGGCGACCACGAACAGGCCGGACTGCATGTCCGAGACCAGGACCTTGCCCGAGGGAAGGAACGGGTAGGCCGTCCATGCACCGTGGTAGCCATAGCTGGCGTCGAGGAAGGTGTCGTAGACAGCGATCTCGACGGGCGTGTGCGGCTCGGAGACGTCGAACACCCGGAAGCCCTCGGTGTAGTGCGCCACGTAGAGTCGGTCGCCGAGGACGTAGCAGTTGTGGACGGCCGCCTGGCGGTCGACGATGATCTCGCCCACCAGCTCCGCGTCCTCGGGATCGGACACGTCGAAGATCCGCATCCAGTTGCCGCTGGTGCCGATCTCGTCTCCGACGTAGATGGTTTTTCCGTCTTCGGTCGCGCACGTGTTGTGGGCACCGGCGCCGGGGTAGGTGAACGTCGACACCAGGCGGATGGCGGCCGGATCGGATACGTCCAGCACGTCGACGCCGCCGGCGGCGTAGATGGCTGAGGCGTAGGCGCGAGTGCCATGGACCTCGATGTCGTGGTAGTACGGCGTCGGCTGGTGGTCGGGCCGGAACTCGCCGAGGAAGCGGGGCGCCGCCGGATCGTCGAGCGCGTAGATGCGGACGCCCGCGTCGCCCGACGTTCGCCCGCCGACGACCCAGAGCTTGCTTTCGGCCACGAGCAGGTTGTGGGAACCGCCACTCGGCACGCCCGGCTGGACATCGAGCAGCCCGGACTGGGTCGGGTGCGCCGGGTTCGAAAGGTCGACGATCTGGACCGGGCCGACCTCTGTCTCTTATACACATCTGACGCTGCCGACGAGCGATCTA
>CAYPVZ010000357.1:0-4081 GCA_964414235.1 uncultured Rhodothermales bacterium
CCTGCCGTGCAGGGCTACGCCCCGGCCAGCGTCACGCGCACCCACGAATCGAGGGGCTCGGGCATCTGGGGGCCGCCAGGCCCGCCCGGTCGGCCGCCCATGCCGCCGCCGGGAGGGCCGCCCATGCCACCGCCCGGAGGGCCTCCGCCGGGGAAGCCACCGCCACCGCTCGGAGGCCCACCGCGTCCGCCAGCGGGGCGCTCGCGACGGTCGGGCCGCTGGAGCCCGGGCGTCTCCAGCCCAATGCCGACCTGATCGCCGGGCGCCGCGCCGATGGCGTCGTCTGTGCCCCGAAGTGGGATGCGGAGCTCGAGAACCAACTGACCCGCGTTGAGCGACCCGGCCGCCGTCACGCCCGTCGCGCTGGCGGCGGGTTGGGGCGTTCCCTCATCGTCGTCGCCATGTCGGAGCGCCAGGCGGGCGAATGACGGCATCGGGACCTCGGCGGGACGGCCGCGCCCGCCCTCGGCGCCCGGGTCGAAGCCGGGCGGGAGGCCCCCGGACCGGTCGGTGATGCCGAGAGGGAACTGGACGCCGAGCGTCTTCTTCTTCCCGCCGTCGGGGTCGAACCAGACGGTCAGGCCGCCGAGCGCGATCTGTCGGGCGGTCGTCTCGTTGGACACGACGAGCGCCACGTACAGGTCCTGACCGTCGTTGCGGACGCCCATCATCAGGCCATCGTGGTCCTTGACCGGTTGGAGGTTGCTCTGCCAGTCGGCCTCGGAGCCGTCGACGGCGACGGCCGAGGTCACGCGCTGGCTCACGAGCGACTGCGTCGAGGAGCACCCGCTGACGCCGGCCACGAGGCCGGCGAGTACGAGCAAACGGGGGTGGATCATGGTCGTGGGGAGAGGGTGGAGGAACGCCGGGCGCTACTCGTAGCGGAGCGCCTGGATGGGGTCGAGCGCGGCGGCCTTCCGCGCGGGGTAGTAGCCGAAGAAGACGCCGATGACGCCGGCGACGCCGGCCGAGACCGCCAGCACGGCGGGCGTGATGACGAGCGGGAGCCCCATCGCGCCCGTCACGAGGACCGTCAGCCCGACGCCCAGGCCGACGCCGATGAGCCCACCGACGAGGCTGAGCAGGATGGCCTCGACGAGGAACTGCTCCAGAACGTCCGAGCCGCGCGCGCCGACGGAGAGGCGGATGCCGATCTCGCGCGTCCGCTCGGTCACAGAGACCAGCATGATGTTCATGATGCCGATCCCGCCGACGAGCAGCGACACGCCGGCGATGGCGCCCAGGAAGAGCGTAAGCGTCGTGGCGAGCTGGTTGGCCGTCTCGAGGATGTCCTCCTGGTTGCTCACCTCGAAGTCGTCCGCCTCGGTGGTCGTGAGGCCGTGGCGGATGCGGAGGGTGCTCCGGATCCGGGCTTCGGCAACGGTCATGGCGTCCTCGCCCGTCGCGCTCGTCGTGATCGAGCCGAGGGTTCGCTCGCCGCTGAGCCGGTAGAGCACGGTCGTCCACGGCGCCAGCACCACGTCGTCCTGGTCGCCGCCGAAGCCGCCGCCGCCCTTCTCGTTGAGCAGCCCGATGACCGTGGCCGGGACCGGCCCGATCCGGATCGGCTGGCCGATGGGGCTCGCGTCGCCGAACAGCTCTTCGGCGACGGTCTGGCCGATGACGACGACCTTCGCCCGGCCCCGGACCTCCTCGGCGGTGAACACGCGGCCCGAGACGAGCGTGTAGTCCCGGATCTCGAGGTACTCCGGCGCCACGCCGTAGACCGTCGTGCTCCAGTTCTTCCCGTTCGCGACGACCTGCTGCTGCGACTGGCTGACCTCGGAGACGGCCGCCAGCTCGGGGATCTCGCGGAGCGCCTCGGCGTCCTCCGGACGGAGCGTGTTCCGCGTCGTGGCCTGAGACACGCCACCCGACTGGGCCCGGACCGGCGAGACGGTCAGCAGGTTAGCCCCCATCGACGAGATCTGGTCGTTGATGTTGACCTTGACGCCCTGGCCGATCGATACCATCACGATCACGGCGCCGACGCCGATGATGATGCCGAGCGCCGTGAGGAGGCTCCGGAGCCGGTTCTTGAGCAGGCTCTGCGAGGCCGCCTTGAGCAGGGTGATCCACTTCTTCATGGCCGCGTCGGTTCGGGGGAGACGGTTGCCAGCCCGGTGTTGCCCTGGAGCGCGGCGAGGTCGTCCGCGGCGTCGCGGCGGTCCTCGACGGGGGCGTCGTGCACCACGAGCCCGTCGCGGAGCTCGACGACGCGCGACGTGTAGCCGGCGACCTCGGGCTCGTGCGTGACGACGACGATGGTCGCGCCCTCGCGGTTGAGCTCCTGGAAGAGGGCCATCACCTCGATCGTCGTCCGGGTGTCGAGGTTGCCGGTCGGCTCGTCGGCGAGGATGAGCGCGGGGTCGTTGACGAGCGCCCTCGCGATGGCGACGCGCTGCTGCTGGCCACCCGAGAGCTGGCTCGGGACGTGGTCGAGTCGTTTGCCGAGGCCGACGCGGGCGAGCGCCTCGCGGGCCCGCGCCTCGGGCTCGGCGATCCGGCCCTTCCGGTCGTAGAGGAGCGGGAGCATGACGTTGTCGAGCGCCGTCGTCCGCGAGAGGAGGTTGAACCCCTGGAAGACGAACCCGAGCTTCTCGCTCCGGAGGTCGGCCCGCTCGTCGCGGCTGAGCCCACTCACGGCCACGCCGTCGAGCCAGTACTCGCCGGAGGTCGGCGTGTCGAGGCAGCCCAGCGTGTTCATGAACGTCGACTTGCCGGAGCCGGACGAGCCCATGATGGACACGAACTCGCCGCGATCGACCTCGAGATCGACCCCGCGGAGCGCGTGGACGGGCTCAGCGCCGGGGTAGACCCGTTCGAGGGACTGGGTGCGGATGACGGGGGTGCTCATGGAATCACCAGGTCAGGGCGTCACGCGCCGGGAGGGCCACCAGGGCCTCTGCCACCGGATCCGCCGCCGGGCGGCCCGCCCCCCGGAGGACCGAACCCGCCTCCGTCGTCGCCCTCGTCCGCGGCGAGCACCTGCTCGATCACGCGGAAGCCGGGCCGGACGAGGGAGCTCGTGCCCTCGGTCGGGATGACCTGGGTCTGGGTGCCGGCCGAGAGGCCGGTCTGGACGGGGACCGCCGCCAGCGTTCCGGCGTCGTCGAGGTACCAGAGCATGGAGGGCCGCGCGCCGCTGGCGGCCGTCGCGGAGCGTGCCGAGACGGAGTCCCGGTCGCCGGTGCCGTCGGGCGGTGCGGGCGGCTCGCCGAGCGCCGCCAGCATGTCGGGCGTCGGCTGGACCTGGAGCGCGGCCGTCGAAACCGCCAGCACGTTGTTGGCCTCGTCCGTCACGAAGTCGACCGTGGTCGTCATGCCGGGGAGGAGCTTCCCGCCGACGTTCTCCGCGTCGATGACGGCCGTGTAGGTCACGACGTTCTGCTCGGTCGTCGGCTGGAGTCGGACCTCGCGCACGACCCCCGAGAACTGCTCGTCGGGATAGGCTGGGACCGTGAACGAGACGGGCTGGCCCTGCCCGATCTGCCCGACGTCGCTCTCGTCGACGTCGGCGAGGATCTGCATCTGGTCGAGGTTCTCCGCCAGCACGAACAGCGTCGGCGTCTCGAACGAGGCCGCAACGGTCTGCCCGGCGTCGATGGCCCTCTCGACGACGATCCCGCCGATGGACGCGCGGATCTCGGCGTTCGCCCGGTTCTTCCGAGCCTGAGCTACTTGGGCCTGTGCCTGCTCGACCTGCGCCTGGGCCGATGCGACGCCGGCCTGGGCCTGCCGGACCTGGGCCTGAGCTGACGACACGGCCGCGCGCTGCGCGCCCACCGTGGCTTCCGCCGTCTGGACCGCCGTTTGGAGCGGCTGGAACTCGCTCTGCGAGAGGTACCCGCGCTCGGCGAGCGGGGCGTTCCGCGCGAGCGTGGCCTGCGCGTCGGCCGAGGTCGCCCGAGACTGTGTGAGCTGGGCCTCGGCCTGTGCGACCTGCGCCCGGGCCTGGGCCTCAGAGGCCTGCGCCTGGCGGAGGCTCGCTCGCGCCTGCTCGACCGAGGCGTTCGCGCTCTCCAGCGAGGCGTAGAGCGCGTCCGTTTCGAGGACGGCCAGGAGCTCGCCGTGGACGACC
>CAYPVZ010000358.1:0-4063 GCA_964414235.1 uncultured Rhodothermales bacterium
GTTCGACGACGCGCGTCTGTTCTTCCCGGTCCGGCCCATCCGTGTCTCGCCCATCGGCGCGGCGGCGCTCTCGGCGCGCGGGCTCGAAACGCTCGCCGGCGAGGCGGTGTGGGTCGGCTTGCCGTCGGCGTTCGTGGCCCTGGCGGGCGCGTGGCACCGGAGTCGCCGTCGGGCGTAGGCGGGCCGATCCCCCTGCTTCCCGTGCCCGACACTCTCCGCCTCACGCTCCCGGTCCCCGACGATGCCCGCGAGACGCTCGTCGCCGACCTCGCCGACCTCGGCTTCGACGCCTTTGAGGACGACGCCGAGATGCTCATCGCCTACGCGCCGTCTTCGCGCTGGGACGGCCTCACCCGGGAGGCCGTCGCCGACCTCCTTCGCCAGCTCGGTGCTCCCGGCGCGACCCTGGAGGCTGAGATCGTTCCAGATCAGGACTGGAACGCGACCTGGGAGGCGAGTCTTCAGCCCATCGACGCCGGCCCGTTCGTCGTGGCACCCTCGTGGACGGAGATTTCGCCTGAATATGCCGGCCGTCGCGTGCTCCGGATCGATCCGAAGATGGCTTTCGGAACGGGTTACCACGAGACGACGCGCATCGTGCTCCGCCTGCTCGACGACGTGGTCCCCGAAGGTGGCCGAGTTCTCGACGTGGGAACGGGCACCGGCGTCCTCGCCATCGCTGCTCTCCTTCTGGGAGCACGTTCGGCCATCGGGGTCGACATCGATCCGTGGAGTGTGGCGAACGGGAGGGAAAATGCCGCGATGAACGGCGTCGAAGAGAACGTTGAGGTTCGAGAGGGCTCTGTTGACGTGGTGCCGGAGACGGGCTTCGATCTTGCCGTCGCCAACATCATCCGGTCGATCCTGGAGCCGATGCTCCCGGCCATCGTCGAGCGGACTGCTCTCGGTGCTCCCATTGTGCTTTCCGGCCTTTTGGCCACCGAGCGGGAGCACGTGGTTGGCGTGATGGAGGGAATGGGTCTGCAGATCGAGACGGAAGCGACGGAGAACGAATGGTGGGGCGGCGTCTTTCGGGGACAGGCGTGACGCCTGCTTCCCCCACCATACAGCTTGACGTGCTCCCGGGCCGTCTCGCAGTCTGCCGTCTCGCCCCCGACGCCCCTCTGACGGACTGGATGAGGACCGGCGCCCTCGCCAGCGTGACGCGGACAGAGGCCGAGTTGTCCGTCGTGTGCGCCGAGTCGGCCGTCCCGGAGCACGTCCAGGCCGAGACGGGCTGGCGGGCGCTCTGCGTGCGCGGTCCCCTCGCGTTCGAACTGACCGGCGTCCTCGCCGCGCTGGCGGTGCCGCTCGCCGACGCGGGTGTCTCGATCGTTGCGCTCTCGACCTACGACACCGACGTCGTGCTCGTCCGTGAGACGGCGCTGGCAGAGGCCGTTGCCGCGCTCCGTGCGGCCGGACACACGGTCCACGGCGCTTAGACCACGCCCTCGTACATCGCCTCGATGAGGGCAGCGAAGCGGTCTTCGATGGTGCGTCGCTTCAGCTTCATGGTCGGTGTGAGCAGGTCGTTCTCGACTGTGAAGGGATCCGGCACGAACCGCCAGTCGCGGATCTTCTCGTGGCCGGCGGCGCCCGCGTTGTAGTTCGTGAAGAGGGCGTCGTAGAGTGCGCGGATCTCAGGCGTGGCCAGCAGGTCGTCCGCCGAGCCGCCGAGCCCGAGCGCCGTCGCCTCGGTTCGGAGCGTCTCCAGGTCCGGTACGACGAGCGCCGTGAGGAACTCACGGCCTTCGCCGACGACCATAAGCTGCTCCACCAGCGGGCTCGTCACGAAGCCGCCCTCAATGGGGCCGGGGTAGATGTTCTTGCCGCCCTTCGA
This sequence comes from uncultured Rhodothermales bacterium, assembly GCA_964414235.1. GTDB lineage: Bacteria > Bacteroidota > Rhodothermia > Rhodothermales > Rubricoccaceae > Rubrivirga. Next base: position 1,841 of record CAYPVZ010000358.1, read on the forward strand.
GACGATCATGTGCTTGATCCGGTCGGTGATGCGGAGGTAGCCGCCCTCGAACCGGCCCACGTCGCCCGTCCGGAACCAGCCCTCGGCGTCGAAGGCCTCGGCGGTTTCGTCGGGGCGGCCCCAGTAGCCGGGCATCACGTTCGGGCCCTTGACGAGGATCTCTCCCGGCCCGGTCGTCACGTCCGTGGGGTAGGCGTCGCCTTCGACTTTCGCGAGGAGGCGTCTGGACGAGAGGTCACGGATGGCGATCGTGACGCCGGGGACGACCCAACCTACGGTGCCGTAGACCGGCGCCTCGACCGGGTTGGCGGCGAGGATGGGCGCCGTCTCGCTCAGGCCGTACCCCTCGATGAGCAGCACGCCGGCCGCCTCGAAGAACTCCCCGATCTCCTTCGGGAGCGCGGCGCCCCCACTGATGGCGAACCGCACGCGCCCGCCGAGCTTGTCGAGCAGCGTGGAGAACACGAGGCGCTGGGCGACGGCGTGCTGGGCCCGGAGGTGCGGCCAGATCGGCTGGCCTGCCTTTCGGCGCCCGGCGACCGCCTTCCCCACGTCGACGGCCCACGCGAACAGCCCGCGCTTGACGATGGACCCCTCGGCCACCGACTTCTGGATCACGTTGTAGACCCGCTCGAACAGCCGCGGCACCGATACCATCACGGTCGGGCGGACTTCCAGGAGGTTCTTCGAGACGGTGTCGATCGACTCGGCGTAGACGATCTGTGCGCCGGCCGCGAGGATCGTTGCGTAGCCGGCTGTGCGCTCGAAGGCGTGGCTGAGCGGGAGGAAGGAGAGGTGGACGTCGGTCTCGCCCACGCCGATCCGGTCGAGCGCCGCGTGGACGTTCGACATGAGGTTGCGGTGCGTCATCATGACCCCCTTGGGCTCGCCCGTCGTGCCGGAGGTGTAGATCAGCGCCGAGAGGTCGTCGGGCTCGACGGCGTCCGCCAGCGCGGCGAGCCCGGGGTGCGCGGCCCACTGGCGGGAGCCCTCGGCGAGCGCGTCGGCCCAGGTCACGACGGGGGTGTCGGGGCGGGCTTTGCGGGGCTCGGCCATCGAGACGATGGACACGAGGTCGGGGCACGAGTCGGTCGCGCGGTCGGCCTTGCGGAGCTGGAGGCCGGTCGAGACGACGAGGACGCGGGCGCCGCTGTCGCGGACGATATACGCGACCTGGCTGGCCGGGACCGTCGTGTAGAGCGCGACCGTGACGGCGCCGAGCAGCTGCGCCGCCATGTCGGCCACGGCCCACTCCGGGCGGTTCTCGCTGAGGATGGCGACGCGGTCGCCCTTGCCCACGCCGCGGGCATGCAGGAAGCCGGCGAACGCCTCGACCTCGGTGATGAGCGCGTCCCACGTGACGTCGGTCCACGTCTTGGCGCCGCGGTCGTAGAAGCCGAGCGCGGCTTTGCCGGTGCCGGCGTAGTGCGTGGCAAGGCCCCGGATGAGCTGGGGCGTGGTTTCGAACGGGACGACGGCGGGCACGGGCAACGGGGGCGACTCCAACACTCCGTCTCACCGCCGTTTGCGCGGTTTGTTCGGTCCCCTAACCGACGCAGGAGTGCGTGGGCCGTCCGGGGCAGGGCTGAGACCGTTCGGCCACGGATCGCTACGACTGAGCCTATGGACGGGCGAGGCGAGGTGCGATCACATGCTCTGCACACGTTGTCTGGAGGCGCCCGCTTTTTACGACCATGCCATCGATCTCGTCCTCCATTCACCCCCTGTCTCGTCGTCGCACCCAGGCCAGCGGCGTCCTCGCCTGGGCCGGTGTGCTGGGGCTCATCGTGGCCTCGCTGGGGTGGATGGGTTCATCGTCTGCCACGGAAAGCCATCCCGCTGGCGTCGTGCTGAGTGCGGCGGAGCAGGTGGCCGTCGACTCGGTGCGGTCCGTGTTCGCCGCGGCGCTGGCGGCCCGAGAGGCGGCCTTCGCGGCGGTCGACTCGCTCTCCCCGCGTGAGATTGGGCGGCTGCGACGATCGCTCAACCCCACCCACGTCCGCACCGCAAAGCGTCTCGGTGTGGCGCCGGTCGCGACCGACTCCGCGCTGGCGTTTGCCGAAGGACTGGATCGGCTCGACCCGTCGAGTGCGAGCTACGTCGGGCGTGGTCGGCTGGCGCCCGACGCGCAGCTGGGCCGCGTCCGAATCGGCGAGCGGTGCCCCGCGCGGCTGGCCGAGGCCGGGTGGCCGCCGTTCCGGTTCGTCGTCTCGTCCACGTTTC